>JACDGI010000321.1:0-3069 GCA_013821665.1 Anaerolineae bacterium | reverse complement strand
GTGCCGATCTTTATTGGCGCGACCGGGCCGAAAATGATGGCTTTGACCGGTGAAATCGCGGATGGTGCGGTGTTGAATTATCTCGTCTCCCCCAAGTATAACGAAGGGGCATTGGCTCAGCTTGAAGAAGGTGCGAAACAGGCTGGTAAACGGCTAGATGATATTGACCGACCTCAATTGGTGGTGTGTTCGGTTGACCATGATCGCAAGAAAGCGTTGGACAATGCGCGTAAGTTGGTCACACAATATCTGGGACAGCAACCGCATATCATGAAGGCCAGTGGTGTACGACAAGAACTATTGGACGAAATCGGACAGGTTTTAACGTGGCCGGCAACTGAGGAACAAATCGAAGAAGCGATGCATCTGGTTCCTGATGATGTGGTACAGATGATTACGGCTTCGGGTACCCCTAAAGAAGTGCGTGCGAAAGTGCGTGAGTATGTTCAAAATGGCGCGACATGTCCGATTCTTTATCCGTTAGGTGATGATGTCCGGTTGATGATTGACACTTTCTCGGATGGCTATTCGAACTAACTCTAACGGTATTTGTGAATTAGGAAGAGAAGACGGCTGATCCAGTCGTCTTTTTTTTGGCAAAAAGAGGCGTTTTTTGCCAATTTTGATGACAAATTTGCTAATTTTGCCATTCAACTTGGAAGGCTTCTCGGCTAAATGGTGACAATTTGTGGTAAACACATTGTCGCCGCCAATTTCGCCAATAACCTGTTTTTAATCTTACTTTTGGGCCCTTGCAATGGTAGGACTACATTAAGTGGTGAAGGCGAATGAAACCCTCATCCCCCAACCCCTTCTCCCTCATGGCGAAGGGGAGTCAATACAATTTTGAGAGACTCCATTTGTGATTCTCGGACGAAAAGCGATCTCCATCGTTTGGTGTGGCGCTACCCTTGCAATTCAACGTCTACCACTATAGAATAAAAGTTCTATTCCGTCAACCCCCCAATACGCTGTAAAATAGGCGACATGATAAATAAATTGATCACGAGCGTCTCCGGCAGACGCTCGCTTGTTATTTGGACATTGTTCTGTGTTATTGCGGGTGCAACCTTCCTCGCATATACCTTATCTAGCTTGGCAAATGGTCATGGTGACTTAGTAATGCCACTGGATGACGTGTATATCCACTTCCAATATGCGCGGCAAATGGCGGCGGGGCAGCCTTACATCTATAACCCGGGTTTGCCTGCAACTTCCGGCGCGACGAGTTTCTTATACCCCTATGTGCTAGCAATCGGTTATTTGATTGGCTTCCAAGGGCTAAAGCTCGGTTTGTGGGCAATGAGTGTGGGTGCAGCGGCTTTGGTATGCGCTATGTGGCTGGTCTATAAACTAGTGAGATTGTTGGGAACGGGCGAGTGGCTGGCTGTTTTAGTGGCTGTGGCTTTCGGTGTGAGTGGGCCGGTAGCGTGGCATTTTATGAGTGGCATGGAGACTGGCTTGGTGATGCTGTTCACGCTGGGGACAGCGTACAGCGTGATTCAGATTGTTGCCGATGATGGTGCAAATCAAAAAGCTGTTGTCGCATTTATCGCTTGGGCTACAGCGCTGGCGTTAATTCGTCCTGAAGGTGGCGTACTGGCGGTCGTAGCAGTTGGTGCGTTGGGGTGGCAAAAATGGGGATTTGCCAGCGGCAAACCCCTACAGAGAAAGCCATATCTAAGATGGGCGCGAATGGGGCTGATTATTCCGGTGCTGGCCGTAGGAGTACAGCCGTTGGTGAATTGGCTATTAACAGGTTCAGCGGTGGCTTCCGGCAATGCGGCGAAGTCGATTTTGGGAACGGTGCCTTTTTATTGGGATGATGTGATTCGGCGGATACTCAGTAATTTTGTGCAAATGTGGATGGAGTTTGGCACAGGTATTAGCGTGCGTGAAGGGCTGTATATCATGCCGCTATTGCTGATATTTGCGCTGGTGGGTATTGGATTTTTGCTGATTAACCGTCAGTTGCGAACAGTTGGCGTGATGTTAGTGTTATGGTTGCTCGCCGGGACGGCAATGCTGGCAACGCTTGACACGGTTTTCTGGCATTTTAAACGTTATCAGATGCCATTTATTGCACTTTTGTTTCCACTGGCAGGATGGGGGATTGGAGTAGTTGCAAGTTACAAATGGCAAAGAATTGAACCGCTAAGTCGCCAAGAACACCAAGATTTTTCACCGCAGAGGCGCAGAGATTGGAGGAGTGGTGCTGAGTATTTAGTTATCGGCGTGATGCTGGTGGTGGCGGCATTTACGAGTGTGCAGTTTTGGCGCTATTACGGGTTGAATGTGGGGTATGTCTATGCACAGCCATTACAAATGGCACGCTGGTTGCAAGCGAATACGCCCGATAATGCAGTGATTGCGGTGCATGATGTGGGGATGATGCGCTATATGGGTGGGCGTACAACGCTAGACATCGTGGGGTTGACCACCAAAGGCGCAGCCGATTATTGGCGGAATGGGCCGGGTGCGGTGGCTGAATTTTTGATGAAAGAGAAGCCGGATTACATTGCATCGTATGGTTATGGTCATGGCTATGGGCTAGGGATGATCGCCGACACGGATATATATGGGAAGCCGGTAGTAAGTTTTCCAGTTGAGTTGGATAACAGTGCGAATGTGGCGCTCGCCGCCGATTCGCAGGCAATTTATAAGCCAGATTGGGATGCTATTAGTCCAGCAAAATGGTCAACTTTACAATCAAGTATTTGCGAGAATTATTTTAAGCAATGTAGTCCGAATAACATTTATACAGTGATTAGTGATTCAGTTGATGTTGGAAATCTGGAGGATGAGGTAAAGCACCAATATCGATGGAGCGATGCCGAACCACTAGTTGGATTTCCAACTGAGGTCCATGAGTTCACCTATCTTGATTGCTATGAATTATGCAAAGTGATTGATAGTGGGAGAAATATTGATCGCGAAGAGTCATTTAATATAAACGGTGTTGTAGAAGGTCACGACGGCAGACGATTACTTATTACTCGATTACATCCGGCAGATGCCGGTACATTTGATGTTTATGCCAATGATCATTTTGTTGGCACACGCTGGATT
>JACDGI010000320.1 GCA_013821665.1 Anaerolineae bacterium | reverse complement strand
CGCCCCCTATGAAAACGGTATGAAGCCCATTGGCCCTGCGAACCGTCGTATGCCGATTAAATTTTACTTGGTAGCCGTCCTCTTCATTATCTTTGATGTCGAGGTGGTGTTCTTCCTACCTTGGGCAGTGCAGTTGCGCGACTTGGGTATTTATGGCTTGATTGTCATGGGCATATTCTTATTCATACTGACAATTGGCTTCATTTACGAGTGGAAGAAAGGCGCGATGGAATGGGAATAAGCTCAAAACTCGGCAATCTCGGCGTAGTAACAACCACGCTGGATGCTGCCGTTAACTGGGGACGTACGGGTGCGATGTGGCCGTTGCTTTTCGGGCTGGCTTGTTGCGCTATCGAATATATGGGTACGCAGGGTTCAGGCTATGACCTTTCGCGTTTTGGTATGGAACTGAACCGTGCCAGTCCGCGTCAGGCCGATTTGCTCATTGTTTCGGGACGTTTGACTCGTAAGATGGCTCCGGTTGTGCGCCAGTTATATGATCAAATGGCCTCGCCTAAGTGGGTCATCGCAATGGGCGATTGTGCCTCCTGCGGCGGCGTGTACAATAACTACGCCGTAGTGCAGGGCTGCGACGAGATTATCCCTGTTGATGTCTATGTTGCCGGTTGCCCACCTCGTCCTGAACAACTCTTGCACGGTATTATGACCTTGCACGAGAAGATCAAGGGCGAAAGCATCCGCAAATGGGCTGATGATGAAAAATGGTCTGCTGATAGAGCAGAGCACGCCATTCGTATCTAACGAAACCGATAGCGAAAAAATCAAACATGATTGGGGTCTGCTGCTTGCAGATCCCTACAACAAAGATTTTTCAAGGACTTTTTATGAGCGTAGCAGCAGCAATTGATCCGGTTGAAGCAGTAAAAAAAGCCTACCCACAGGCTGTTGAAGATGTGGTGGAATACGCTGGGGAAATAACCTTAGTGTTGAATCCTGATTATTTGCCTGCTGTCGCCCGTTATGTGCGTGACTCAGCGGGGTTGGTTTATAACTTTCTCTCAGACATCAGTGCAGCGGATTATTACCCGGACTTCAATCGTCCCGGTCGCTTTGGTGTAAGTTATCACCTGCTGTCGATGCTCTACAAGCGGCGGTTGCGGCTTAAAGTTTATTTGCCTGAAGATGAACCGGCTGTCGAAACCGTTACTTCCGTTTGGCCGGGTGCAAATTGGCCGGAGCGCGAAGTCATGGACATGATGGGCGTGGACTTCAAAGGTCATCCTGATAAGCGTCGTATTTTGATGCCTGAGGATTGGAATGGTCATCCGCATCGGCGTGACTATCCACTCGGCTACGAGACACCCATGTTCTCCTTCAATGCCGAAGAGATCATGAAACACAAGCCGAAAGCCAAAGAGTAATCGGTACATTCGAAGTTTTACAGATATTGATAAGCAGTTCGTTGGCAACTGCTTTTGAGTTAGGCCATAACGTCAAGTTGGCGGAGAAAATACGATGGCAATAGAAGCGGCTTACGAAAAAGCGAGTGAGATGAGTGAGTGGCAAGGCGCACTCGATGAATTAAAGGGCTTGGTCTCTGAACGTGCTATGACTGGCGAGACGATGCTCCTCAACATGGGGCCGCATCATCCCAGCACCCACGGTGTGTTGCGTCTGCTGTTGGAGTTGGACGGTGAAGAAATCATCAGTTGCGTACCCGATGTGGGCTTTCTGCACACCGGTATCGAGAAGAACATCGAGTCCAAATCCTATGAGAAGGCTGTCACCCTGACGGATCGTATGGATTATTTGGCACCCATGTCCAATAACATGGCCTATTGTTTGGCTGTTGAGAAGTTGGTTGGGCTGGACGTACCGAAACGCGCCCAAATTATGCGCGTCATCTGTATGGAAATGACCCGCTTGAACAGCCATCTGGTTTGGCTCGGAACTCATGCTATCGACATGGGCGCGATGAGCGTATTCCTCTACGCTTTCCGTGAACGCGAACTGCTGTTGAAGATGTTTGAGACATTATCAGGTCAGCGTTTGATGGGCAGCTACATTCGCCCCGGTGGACTATGGCGTGATTTCCCACCCGAATTTTTGCCTCAATTAGAAGCCTTCCTTGAAATTTTCCCGGCACGTATTGATGACTACGAAAAACTCTTGACCAATAACCCGCTGTGGATTGATCGTACACAGGGCATTGGTGTTATCGAGCCGGAAAAAGCGCTGGCATGGGGCATTACTGGCCCAAGTCTGCGTGGCAGCGGCGTTGCATGGGACATCCGCAAGTCGATGCCGTACAGTAGCTATGACGAATTCGAGTTCAATGTGCCAGTTGGCGAACATGGTGATGTTTATGACCGCTTCTACGTGCGTATTCTGGAAATGCGCGAGAGTGTGAAGATCATCAAACAGGCCATTAAGAAGTTGCCCGCCAAAGGGCCGTTCCGCTCACAGAATCGCAAATTTGTACCACCGCCGCGTGCTGAATTAGGGCAGAGCATGGAAGCCGTCATCCACCACTTCAAGTTGTGGACAGAAGGTTTTGCCGCACCGGATCAAGAAGTGTTCAGCGCCATTGAAAGCCCGCGTGGTGAAATCGGTTGCTATATTCACGGTACAGGCGGCAACAAGCCGCGTCGTGTCCATTTTAAGACACCGTCGTTCATGCACATTGGTGCGCTGCCGATAATGACTCACGGACACATGATTGCTGATCTGGTAGCGATTGTTGGCAGTGTTGATGTTGTGCTAGGCGATTGCGACCGCTAAGCATCTAAACAGATATTGATGCGTTTCATGTAGGGGTTTGTCGTCGGCAGACCCTAATAACCATTTTAGGACAGATTATGGCCTTAACAGAGAAGTACGCCGCGCAGATTGAGAAAACCTTTACCAAATACCCTGACAAGCGTTCGGCGGTCATGCCGATGCTGCATCTGGCACAGGAAGAATACGGCTGGGTCAGCCCGGAAGGTATTCAAGAAGTGGCTGAAATCTGCGATATGGACCCCACACAGGTCAAATCAATCGCCGGTTTCTACACGATGTATTCCGAACACAAGAAGGGCAAATATTGGTTGCAAGTCTGCACTGATCTTGCCTGTGCGCTCTGTGGTGCGGATAAGTTTTACGAAGACCTCAAAGCCGAGTTGAAGGTTGATGATGGTGGCACGACTGAAGATGGTCTGTTCACCGTCGAACATGTCATGTGTTTGGCAGCCTGTGACAAAGCGCCTATGCTGCAATGCAACTTCCATTTCGTCGAAAAGCTGGACATGGACAAAATGCGGCAGCAGCTTGACGCGTGGCGTGCGGAATCCAAATAAGCCCACTGAATTTTAAGGGTAGCGTCGGGAGACGACAATGAATATTTTATTGCGCGGGCGTGACATCGCCGATCTGGATAAGCTGGATGTATATGTGAAAAACGGTGGCTACGAAGGTCTGAAGAAAGCCCTTTCGATGAAGCCCACCGAAGTCATTGATATTGTGAAGGCTTCCGGTCTGCGTGGACGCGGCGGCGCGGGTTTCCCCACCGGCCTCAAGTGGAGCTTTATCCCGCAGTCTGAACCGAAAAAATATGTAACGGTCAACTGTGACGAAAGCGAAACCGGCACCTTCAAAGACCGCGAAATCATTGAAACCAACCCCCATCAATTGATTGAAGGCGCTCTGATTTGCGCTTATGCCATTCAAGCCACTGCCGTCTACATCTACCTGCGCGGTGAATTCTGGGATCAAGGTCATGCGCTGGATGGTTATATCGAAGAAGCCCGTAAGGGTGGTTATGTCTTCGACAATATCATGGGCAGCGGTTGGTCATGCCCCGTCTATACACATCTCGGCGCAGGTGCTTATATCTGCGGTGAGGAAAGTGCGCTGCTCGAAAGCCTTGAAGGCAAGTTGGGGCAGCCTCGCGTGCGTCCTCCATTCCCTGCGAATAAAGGTGGCGGTCTGTACGGTGAACCGACGGTCATCAATAATGTTGAAACCCTGACGAATGTCCCTTGGATTATGGCGAATGGCGCGGACGAATTTAAGAAGTTCGGCACGGAACAAAGCGCCGGAACCAAGATTTTCTGCGTCAGCGGTCATGTCGAGAAGCCCGGTAACTACGAGCTTCCGATGGGCATCACCATGCGCGAACTGATTTACACCCATGCCGGTGGTATCAAAGATGGCAAGCAAATTAAGGGTATCCTGCCATCAGGCGGTTCCGGCCCAATTATGCGCGTCAACGGTAATGATGATGCCATATTAGATACCAAGCTTTCTTACGAAGACATGGCGAAGATCGGTTCGATCCTCGGTTCAGCTTCTGTTATCGTCATGGATGAGACCATTGATATGACATGGGTTGCTTCCAAGGTTATCAAGTTCTTCAAGCATGAAAGCTGTGGCAAATGCACCCAATGCCGTGAAGGTACGTATTGGCTTGATAAGGTCGTTGACCGTATCATGGCGAATGAAGCTGAAGCCAGTGATATTGACCTGATTGTTAACATCGCCAAAAACATGCAAGGCGTAACCCTTTGCGCCTTGGGTGACTTTGCGGCCAACCCAATTATTCACACAGCCAAGAACTTCCCGGAGGATTTCAAGAAGCATATCGTCAACCAAGCACCCGCCGTCCGTGGCGCAGCCGCTGGCGACTGAAATCCTTTTTAATCAGTGAAATACCGGGAACCATTTTGAATCACAGCGATACCGATGACACAGAGATCATTTCAGGGGATGAGGGCGATCCGACCCCTATTCATGATATTGCTGTTGATGCCGCCAATGCTAACGCGGAATTTGAACCTGTCGTTGAGCCTGTAATCGAGTATCAGCCACTTCCTGAAACTGAAGTGGTGGCTCACCCTGAGATATTGACCAATGACTCCGAAATAGTTGAACAGCAGCCCCAATCAGATGTTAATTATGATTGGCAATCGCAATCACCGAATGAAGAATCGTTGGTTCCTGTAGATACAGTTCCTGAGGCTTTTACGCCCGAAAAAGTTAAACCACATCTCACGGGATGGCAGCAGATACGCAGTTTCTTTTTCGGTGGCTCATCGGCTGAAGCAATACGCTTAAATAATCTGACGCAGTCCATTGAAGACGCACCCGAATCGCCAGTGAATTATGTGTTGCGGGCGGAATTGTATATGGGACTGCGGGAGTACGCACTGGCGCAAGCCGATTTCCAACGGGCGATTGAACTGGCTGAAACACAATTTGAACTCGCGGATTGGGGCTTCTTGGATCAGGTGACACGCGATAGGGCAATTACCGGATTGGACAAAGTTCAGCGACGATTGCGATGATGAAGCGACTTGGGCGATTTGGGTTACTACTCATATTCGCTTGTGGGTTATGTGCCTTGGTCAGCGCCATTGGTGGTGTCAAATTCTTCGGTGGATTGCTTGATACAGGGCATGCAGTTGGTGATAGTGCAAATGCCTTTATGGTCGCGCTGCGGGATAACAAATTAAATGATGCCTACGCCATGCTGACTCCAGAGTTACAAGATCAGCAAAGTAAAGTGAATTTCCGCGAAGCGTTTACGGGAAACAGCATCAAGGATTGGAAACTTAGCAACTTTTCGATCAAGAATGATGTGGGTTATGTAGCTGGAACGGCAACTGACGAAGATGGTAACCATTTCGTCGCCTTCCAGATGATCAATCGTCAGGGTCAATGGATCATCAGTGGTTACAATTTTGGCACATTAGGTTGGATTGGCACGGTTGTTGATCCGTCGAGCTAAGAACAGCGGAGGTAAGTTGAAATGGTCTCAAAACCAGTTGAACGACAACTCTATACAGTAGATGAATTTGAAACATTCTTGAAGTTGCCCGAAAATGATGATCGCTTATTTGAACTAATCGACGGTGAGATTGTTGAGAAAATGACAACAGCCGAACACGGCGTAATTGCTGCATTATTAGCGACTTTTATCAATATGTTCCTTTTTACGCATCCTATCGGCTGGGTAGCAGTTGAGTCTAGGCATCGCCCTACTTATGCCAAAGGTAAAGGAAATGACCGTTTGCCTGATGTTTCGTTTTCATCAAAGGAACATCCGATTACAAAGCGCGGCGCGGCCCTTTATATCCCTGAATTGTGCATCGAAATTCAGTCTCCCGATGATAACGCTAAACATTTGGCGGATAAAGCAACCTTCTATCTAGCGAACGGTGCAAAAATGGTTTGGTTGGTCTATCCCAGCAAGCAGTTGGTCGAAACACTCACCTTAGATAACCGTGAGTTGTTAGGTATTGAGGACACAATTGATGGTGGAGATGTGCTGCCGGGATTTAAATTAGCGGTTAAACAGATTTTCCCTACTGTATAATCAAATGAACACCAATGTTAAATTGTAATTTCGGTTCTCGTCTTTTGAGCAGAGATTAGCTACACTAGAAACGCGCTAGTTTTTTTGAGTGAGTGAGATAACTGATGGTAGCGAACATGTCACAAACAGTCACGATTTTTATTGACGGCAAGGAATATCAGGTTCCGGCTGGGCAAAACTTGGTGGATGTCGCCAAGTGGATTGGTAACGACATTCCAGTGTTCTGTTACCACCCCAAAATGAACCCGGTTGGCATGTGCCGTATGTGCCTCGTCGAAATGGGTTCGGCATTTGATCCCAAAGAGAAAAAGATTGTACGGGACGAGCAGGGTAATGCCCAGATCAAGTGGCAGCCCAAGATGCAAACGGCCTGTACCAACAAGGTCAGCGAAGGCTTGGCGATCCGTACCAACACCGAGATGGTCACAGCGGCTCGCAAGAATGTAGTGGAGTTCATCCTCACCAGCCATCCGCTCGACTGCCCGATTTGCGATAAAGGTGGCGAATGCCCGCTGCAAAATCTAACGATGGCGCATGGCCCCGGCGGCACCCGCATGTACTTCAGCGACAAGCAGCACCTCGATAAGCATGTGCCGTTGGGCGATTTGATTTTCCTTGATGAAGAACGTTGTATCCAATGTGCCCGTTGCGTGCGTTATCAGGCCGAAGTAGTCGGTGACGATGTGCTGGCCTTCCACGAACGCGGTCGCCGGTTACAGATTATCACCAACAGCGATCCCGGTTTTGACACCTATTTCTCTGGTAACACCACTGATATTTGTCCGGTGGGTGCTTTGACCACTGCCGACTTCCGCTTCGGTGCCCGTCCTTGGGAATTGACCGAAGTCCCCAGCATTTGTCCTTACGATGCTTCTGGCAGCAACATCAGCCTCAGCACACGTATTGACCGCGATTTTGGTGGCAAGGCCATGATCAAGCGCATCATGCCGCGCCAGAACGAATATGTAAATGAAATATGGATCAGTGATAAGACTCGTTTCGGACATCATTTCACACATGATGCTGGAACGCGTTTGCTGGAACCGATGGTCGGCAAGGGCGATAGCTTAACTCAAATCAATTGGAACGAAGCTTTACAACTTGTAGCTGACCGTCTGAAGACTGCTGGTGATGACATTGCCGCGATTGCAGGTGGCAGCTTGAGTAACGAAGATCTCTACACTCTCCGTCAACTCGTGATGGGTGCGGGCGGCAAACGCTTAGGTGCTTGGCCTCCTACTCACGGTGGAGCAGATTTGGTGGCTCAGGTTGGCGTTGGCCTCGGCACAAACCTCAGTAAACTAGGTAAGGGTGACTCAGTACTCGTCGTCGCCAGTGATCTTGAAGAAGAAGTACCTGTTTGGCGGCTGCGGATTAAGCAAGCCCATGATCGCGGTGCTTATGTGGTCGTCATGAATGGTCGCCCGACTCGTATGGATGACTTCGCCAATGAAACCATCCGTTACGATTATGCTGAGGCTGCCAACGCCTTTAGCATCCTGCGTGAAAAATATGGTGAATATGCCAAGAAGTTGACTGACGCTGGTAACCTGATTGTCGTTGCCGGTGCTGAAGGTCTGACGCTGGAAACCAGCAGTGCGCTGATGCAAGACGCAGCCAACTTCTTGATCGAAAGTGGACATGTCGGCAAGCCCAACAATGGCTTACTCGCGCCCCTCCCCGGTTCGAATGGCATGGGCCAGTATTACATGGGTTTTACGCCCGAAGTCACGCAGGACATCATCAACAATCCGCCCAAGGTCTTGATTGTCGCTCAGGCCGACTTACTGTTGGACGATCCGGCAGCCAAGCAGTGGTTGAGCAAAGTCAAGAATGTGATATACCTGAGCTTGTTCAAAGACGAAGCACCGGTATGGGCGACAGCCGTGCTGCCGATCCAGAGTTTTGCCGAACGTGATGGCTCATTTGTAAACGGTGAACGGCGCGTACAACGTTTCTACACTGGACAGGGGCCGTTGGGCGAAGCTTTACCAGCATGGCAAATATTAGGTCGTATTGGTGAAAAGCTCGGTCAGGGCAAAGTGAAAATGTCGGCTGCCAGTGTGATGCAAGAAATCACCAAGAACATTCCAGCCTTTACAGGATGCACCTACGCGGATATTTCTAAAATTGAGCGCCAGTTCCCGGATGTGGGTGGGCATGATTTGTACTACGGTGGCACAGCTTATCAGAATAAAGGCGGCCTCGGTGTCCAGATCCCAACAACAGCCGATAAAGGCGAAAAAGTCGAACCAGCAACGCGTGGTGGTGGTAGGGCAGAACTCCCCAAGGGGCAAGTTGTAATCGTACCTGTAACTCGCTTGTACAACCGTGAGCGCATGTTCCGTCCTTCCGAGTTGATGCACCCCCGTGTACCGGACTCATTTGTCGAGATTAACAGCGCCGATGCCAAGACGATGGGCATCAACAACGGTGATACCGTTAGCATTACCATCGGTGAAACACTGCCTGTTGTGGCCCGCGCCCATGTAAACGGTGGCGCACCAAAAGGTACCGTAGTATTGCCACGTCATCTCGGTGATAATCCGGCACCGTTGAGCAT
>JACDGI010000319.1 GCA_013821665.1 Anaerolineae bacterium | reverse complement strand
ATGTGGATCAGTCCCGCGCCACCCTGCTCCGCTTCCTGAACCTGCTCACCCATTCGTGCAAAATCCGCCGCTAAAATTGAGGCGGCTATTTGTATGGCATTTGACATAAGAGGTCTTTCTACTAACACAAGCCGACAAATGTAAGATTACCTAACTCGTTGTGCGAAAAATAAGGCAATTTCAGTGTCATTGACTGTCGCATCATCGTAAAGTTCGGTATCCAGCCCGCACCATTCAAATCCCATATGCTGGTAAAACTGGATAGCCGCATAATTAATATTTTGTGTTTCAAGCCACAGGCAGCGAGTATTGATGATTTTTGTATAGTTTAAGCTGCTCTGAACCAAAGATTTACCAATGCCCGAGCCGCGATAACCTTCTGAAACATACAGATGTTCAAGAACGGCTCGATTGTTCCATGCCTCGATACGCACAGCAGCAAACCCGCAAATAACTGACTGTTCTTCAGCAACAATCACGAAAGGATATTCATCCAAATCACTAATCGGCCCATAATCTTTTCGTAGCGCCGGATTAATCTCACACATTTCTAAACTGAAGCTCAATCCACTCCGATTCACCTTGTAAATACGATCTGTAGAAAATGCCGTATTCACTTGCAAAATGCGGGACTCATCCTCACCACTTCGCATCGGGCGAATAACTACCATCTTAGCGCACAACCTTTGCCATCTCAGCGATCAAAGGATTGCCCGTATAATATCCATGATACTGTTCCGGCATCAACGCCGCGATGGCGCACATAATACGATCCGTATAAGCCGCCAATTGGTCGCCCCGTGCCCGACCTTCAGGCAATTTGTACGGCTTGCCAACCGTCACACACACTTCAGGACGCACTTGTTTGAACATCAAATTGGTTCCGATGACCGCCACCGGCACAATCGGCACATTGGCGCGGGTTGCGATAAACGCCACACCCTCATGCCCTTCCAGCAGTTTACCGGACTTGCTGCGCGTGCCTTCTGGAGCAATCGCAAACGGACTGCCTTGTTGCATGATCTTCAAGGCGGTGGTCAATGCCTGTCGGTCGGCTGATTCTTGATCAATCCACACCGGTGAGCCAACATGCAGCAGTAAACCGACTAAGGTACCTTTGTATTTCCGGGCCGTGAACGTCGGCACTGTATCTTTAAATTGGCTGCCGATTGCTGGTGAATCCCAGTACGATTCATGATTAAACGTCACCAAATAGGGCCTTTGAGGAATATTTTCCAATCCAGTCACGCTGTAATGACTGAACAGGTGCATAAACAATTTACAGATGGTGCGCGAACCGGGCAAGGGTTCCCAAATTGGGATTTCGTTTGAAGCGTTCAATATATCCCTTTTGATCTCTATAGTTCCATTTCGTATGCCATTTGGATACAGGTTATACTTACGGTGTTGCATCTAGCTCAGGAGATTATACCCTATGGAATACCGGAAACTAGGTAATTCTGGCCTCAAAGTCAGTGCGATTTCGCTTGGTGCATGGCTCACCTATGGCAGTGACGTAGTACAGGAAGAAACCTCCATGCAGTGTGTCCGCCGTGCTATCGAAGGCGGTGTGAACTTCATTGACGTAGCCGACATGTACTCTTATGGACGCGGCGAAGAACTCGTCGGCAAGGTCATCAAAGATTATAAGCGCAGTGATTTGGTCATCAGCACCAAAGCCTTTTGGCCGATGGGTGACAATGTGAATGACCGCGGCCTTTCACGCAAACATATCGTCGAATCGGTCAATAAGTCCCTCAAGCGTTTCGATATGGATTATGTCGATATATTCTTTTGCCACCGCTTTGACGTGAATGTACCACTCGATGAAACCGTTCGCGCTATTGATGATCTCATTCGGCAGGGCAAAATTCTTTACTGGGGAACCAGCATGTGGAATGCCGCCAATATCAATGACGGTCACGCAATGGTCAAGCAAATCAACGCTACCCGCCCCATTGTCGAACAGCCTGAATACAACATGCTCGACCGTGACTTTGTGGAAAGCGGACTCGAAACGGCACTAGCCAATCATGGCATGAGCATGGTCGTCTTTAGTCCCTTAGCACAGGGTATCCTCACCGGCAAGTACAACGATGGCATTCCCAAAGACAGCCGCTACAATTCGGTTGATTGGTTTAAAGACAATGTCACCGAAGACAAGCTGGTCAAAGCGCGTGGCATCACCAAACTGGCGCAAGAAATGGGCACAACTGCTGCCGCCTTAGCCATCGCATGGATACTTTACAATCCGTTGGTCGCCAGCACCATTACCGGCGCGACCAAACCGTCACAGGTTGATGAAAATCTTATTTTTTTTTATGTTAATTTGACAACCGAAATCAACACCAAAATCGAGTCTATCCTCCAAAACAAACCCGTCATCAAAAACTACACTGACTAATCATCATAAAATTGCTCTTGTAGGGGTTTGCCGCCGGCAAACCCTTCCCCTTTATTTTTACATCACCATTGTTTTACGTTATACACATGAGGTTCAAAAACTCGTACATTTTCATAACCATATTCAAACTCGCAATCAGAATTTTTGTGCTATAATGACATTCTGATTCTGATCATTTTCTTAAGTAGGAACTTGTCTGAACAATATGAATGATAACCTTCAACTCCACATTATTTGCACCCAAATCCCGCCAGACACATGGCGCGGTGAACCAGCGCATCGCTTCGGTTTACAGGATAAAAAAGGTATTTTGGATGATGGCGTGAAGCAGTTGGACGGAACACGCCGCTTTGATTGTGAAGTCACACCAAGGTTAAATGGTGATGATGTGGATTTCAGCGGCCCTCACGTTCAAGGGACTAAGGGTTCGCGTTTCTTGTACCTCAGTTGGGCCTATGATGCGGGCGGTTGGGTCAAACGTATCAAAATCCCCTTGGCAGGCATCACTACCGAGCAAATACTAAGCGGCAAACCACTTGAAGCGATTATTGAAGCCCGTGATGCCGTTGCCACCACCAAACCGATTTATGGTTGGAAAACGGTATGAATTTCTTTATCTGCACAATTTGCATCAAAACGGCGGATTGTTCCCGTGCAGCCGCTACAACGACATGCCAAATTGGCGGTGGCGGCATTGAGGGAGCGAACCGCTGCACTGGCGGCATCAGCCGAGCCAACCGCCGCACAATTGTGTCAATTCGGCGGATTGCTCCCGTGCATCCGCCTGCCATTTCGGCGGATAATGTGCAAAATTTGCACCCGTTTTCGCACTTGTTTTGGGCTGTAAACTGTCAACTGATAACTTGTATCGAGCTAATCGCTAATCGCTATTCTGGGTTTCACGTCACCTGATTTAAAGCTATAATAACAACCCCTTGAGTTCTCGCCTCTTCTGGCTTATTCGGAATTCATCAACTGGAGGTGCTGGGTGGAAGCGGCTCGTATTTTGCTCATTGGACGCACCCCGGCAACTGGTGCATCGGTCGCGAACGCGCTCATTAAACATTATCCCGTACTGACGGCTTCGAGTGGCAAACTTGCCATTAAACTGGCTCAGGAAAATCCTATTCGTGTGGTGGTCTTAGACGCGGTATCGATGCGCACGCCCGGTGATCGCATCTGTGAGGAACTTCGGCTGGCCCTGCCCTCCGTTTCGTTGGTACATCTGCATCCGGGGCCGAAAGCCAACGTTCAAAGTCAGGCAGATGTCGTCTTACTGCATCCGGTGACTGTTCGCCGCTTGCTCAACAGCATCGAAGCACTGCTTCAAGAAAAGTCAGATGATTTGCTGGTCTGCGGCCCATTCACCATCAACCGCACCCGCCGCTTGTTGATTGCCAACGGTCAAGAAACCCAGTTGACACCCAAACAGCTTTTATTGATCGAAACCTTTTTTACCAATCCCTGCCTGACGCTTGACCGCCGTACCCTAATGGAAAAGGTTTGGCAAACCGATTATATCGGTGACACCCGCACCTTGGATGTACATATCCGCTGGGTTCGAGAAATGATCGAGGCCGATCCTAGCCGTCCACAATATCTCAAAACAGTCCGTGGTGTCGGCTACCGCCTTGACCTTCCGAACGTGGAACTTCCTGTAACCCTGCCTGTTTTACCCTAGCCCAAAATAAAAAAAACCGACCTCTAGAGGTCGGTTCGCAATCTATTCACTGAATCGAATCTTATTTAGAGTCGGCTTGTAATGCAGCCAACTGCTTCATCAAACGGCTCTTACGCCGAGCAGCATTGTTGGGGTGAATTGTGCCCCGGCTGGCTGCCATATCCAGATCGCGGACAGCACTCATCGTCGCGGCCTTGGCTGCGTCGAAGTCGCTACCAGCACTAATTTCGGTACGCGCCTTCTTGACGAGGGTACGGACACGGGTACGGAAAATACGGTTTTGGATGCGACGTTTCTCACTCTGGCGGAAACGCTTAATCGCGGAACGATGGTTAGCCATGCTGCCTCTAGCAATAACTGCTGTTTTCTATATGTCGAGTTAATTAATGCCGAATGTTATCATAAGATCAAACCGTTTGTCTAGCTTGGATTCTTATCCAAATACACTATACGGATGTCATCTGGTGAATAAAGAAAATGACCGCGCCAACATTGACCACGATAAACACCAATAAAAGCAGTAAAGCCACTACCGGATAGCGTTCGTTGGTTCCCGGCAAACGCGTCGCAGTAATCTCACGCGGAATATATTGGAAGAACTCATCCGCATCCAATTTTTCCATTTCCGCGTCGTCATAGTTCTCAACTAATGCGCCACCCCGTCGGACTTTATCTTCTTCTTTAAAGAGGTCGAAGGTCTTGTCTACTGCCGATTTTGTGGGCTTATTCGACTTCGCTGATTGTGAGGAGGGTTGTGCAGGTACAGGACTCGTTGGGGATGCTTGTCGTAAAGGGCTTTGTGGCTTAATTGGCTCAGCTTTAGGAAGCTGTTGCGTAGAAAGATCCGCACTAAATGGCCCTGATGAAAACAAGTCGTCTACTGCGTTCGGGTCAAAACGCTCGTCATCTTCATCATCGGCGATTGACATAAATCGGTTGGCTTCGTCAGCCATAGCTGGACTAATTTCCGATTCTGCATTGCCAATATTGAGTTTACTGACCCAATCATCATATTCTTTTTCAGATGGCTCGTTCACTTTATAGTTTGAACTAGAACTGCTGCTGGCCGTAACCGGCGCTTCCCATTCAATACTGCTAGGCAGTTCGTCATCACTACTCGGACGTGCAGGTGCAGGAGGAGCCGTAAAACTTGAACCCGCCATCACATCCTCGGCTTGTGTTGGGCTGACCTTGGGGCTGCTCCCAAATTTCTGATCCAACATGTCGATGCCCTGCTTGGCGCGTTCGCTGTTGGGATTAATCGTCAACACATTATCGAGGCAGGTGCGCTGTTCCTCTGGTGTTTCCACCACGGCGCTCAACCATAACCACGCCTGCTCATTATATTGATCAATCTCCACCGCCCTTAGCAGAAGTGTACGTGCCTCTTCCTTATGGCCCGCCCGATACGCGCTAATTCCTTCTCGCACCATTCCATCAACATTAGCTGGCATAATCTGAACTCCCGTAGGATCAACCACATTTCATACTTGTATCATAACATGAAGATCACCCGCACGAAACTTGATTTTCCGACAAATGTGTAGTTGTTAAATGTCGGATTTCGGGCTGCATCACAATACTCTTTTTGCGCTATAATGAAACAATCCGTTTCAGCAAGTATAGAGCGAAAACTCATCAAAAATGTTGCAAACATAGCCTTATACTTTTGCAAAATGGTGGGCACATTTCCAATCAAAATTGTGTAACAACATACCCCACTCCTTAGGGGAATCCTATTAACCTTCTGGTGCTAAGCTAGGAAATCGTGAGGGAGCACTAATATCATGCAATGTCCAAATTGTAAGCACTGGAACGAAGCTGGTTCGCGCTTCTGTGAAGAATGCGGTTTTGAACTAGTAGCCGATCCACAGAATCAACCTGTATCCGCGCAGGTCAGTGTTCGCGCGGCTGATGAAAATGAAATACCTGCCCCTGCCCCGCAGACGCTAATACCTGCCGATGCACCCGCGACGGTTCCATATAGTGGGCCGCGTCTGTTACTGAACAGCACCGGTTCCATATTCCGCTTAGGGGATGTCGCCATAGTAGGTCGCGAAGATGCCACTTTGCAAATCGACCTTGAGGGCTATCCCGAAGGTAAATATGTGAGCCATCGCCACGCCCAGATTACCAAAATCAAAGATGCCTTTTACGTCGAGGATTTGGGTAGTTCCAACCATACATGGGTCAACCAGATCAAACTGGCACCGGGGCAAGCTGAACCGCTTAAAGAGGGCGACATCGTAAAGTTTGGGAAAGTCGAATTGACGTTCCACGAAAGTTAAACCAAATCTATGAATGCCAACATCGCGTCTAAAATCACATGCCCGCATTGTGGCAAGCAGACCAGTACCGAATCGGGTTTCTGCGACGAATGCGGGCTTGAACTGACCACGCAGGCGCTCAAGCCGGTTACCGCTGCCCAAATAATGGCATCCGGCGAATTGAGCAAGAACACCAGTAACGGATTGACCTGTCCGTTCTGTGGAGCTGCGTTGCGTCCGGGCGCACGCCACTGCCCGAACTGCGGCAAGAAGTTACCACATGACACAGCCGCCAAACCTGCTGTGGTTGATCAAGCACCGCTGCCCGGCAGTATCTTACGCCCCGGCCTGATTATCGCTGACCGTTATGGTCTAGAAGGCATCCTTGGTGAAGGCGGCATGGGTCGCGCTTGGAAAGCCTTTGACCGTCACTTGAATAAATACGTGGTCATCAAGACCATCGTGACTCAAGATGACTCACTGCGTGACGAATTACGGAAAGAAGCCGAATTCCTCATCAATGTACGCCATCCGAATATCATCGCGGTCATCGACTTCTTCACTGTCGAAACCGAACTCTGCTATGTCATGGAATATGTATCTGGCCCCAGTTGGGCAGATGAAATCGAGGAGCCAGTCAACCGTAAGCTGGTGCTGCCCATGTCCGCCGAGCAAGCGCTAAACCGTGTCAAAGGTTTGCTGCCTGCCTTCAAATATCTGCATGGCTTGAATCCGCCGATTATCTACTGCGACTTCAAACCATCGAATGTCAAATCGATGACACTTTCTAACGGCGAACAGATTGAAGTGCTGTTGGACTTCGGTACAGCCTATCGCTATGACCCGGTTGTTCCGCCCAAGCCAGCCCGTGGTACACCCGGTTATCACTCACCACAGGCCGCGCACCCTGACTGGCGCGATGATTATTTCACAATCGGACGTACCATCGCCGAACTCATTGGTATGTCTGAAGTGCATACCGAACAGTATCGTTATACACTCACTCCAGTCGATCAATTCCCGTGGACGCAGTATGATGTTTCATTGCGCTATCTGGTGGAATTATTGACGGCACCCGAACGTGAAGATCGCCCACAAAATGTGGATGCGATTGTGGCAGAGATTGATGGTGTTCTGGGTTACGTCAAAGGTCAAAAACCGGATGCAATCGCGATGGCTCAGCACCGCACCAAGGCCAGCTTCCAAGGCGTGACGTTGGAAACCATGCGTTCGGCAACCGCTACTGGTCTGCTGACCGGAACGGCCAAAATCGACCTACCGGAAGTCCCTGCTACTAATCCGGCCTCAACCATTCTGCTGTCCGCGCAGGAAGCCTATCACAACCGTGATTTGACGCGTGCATTGTTGCTATCCAACCAGGCCATCAATAACGGTGGTGGTGCAGCCGCTTATGTCCTGCGTGCGCTCGTGCGTAATCAAGGCGGCAACCTCAGCGAAGCGGCCTCTGACCTTGACCAAGCACGTAAATTGTCTGATCCACAGGTCAAGTGGGAAATGCTGCTGGCAGAAGGCCAATTGTACGAAAATCAGGGGCAGTTTGAAAAAGCGGCTGATACATACCAACAACTGATGGCCCTCAAACCGGGGGATCATCGCGGACGGTTGCTCTTAGCCGATCTTTATCGACGCAGCGGTAACATCCTTCAGGCCATCGCTGAATATCGGTCCATCATTCAAGCACGCCCCAGCGTAGGCCAAGCCTATTTGGGAGCCAGCCGCGCTTATCTTTCCAATAAGCAGCTTGAGGATGCCATCAAAGTCCTTGAATCCGTTAGCAGCCGCAACACCAGCTACAACGAAGTCATGATGGACTTAATTGCGCTCTACAACGAACGTGCTGTCAACGGCACACCCGAAAGTTTGGAACAGGCCGCCCGCGCAATTGATGTTCTGCAAGAAAATGGTGTCGAATCACGCGCCTTTTACAAATTGGTTGGCGAGTTTTACTTTACGGCGTATAAGGTCGCCCAGAAAACAGGCAAACTTCCAGTTGTCAATTGGCCGGATAACCCCGTGAAATCAATCTCGGATCTCTCACGAGAGAATGAACGAGCATGGCGCGATTATCTGGCGCGGGATGAAGATGCCGACCGCGAAGAGATTATCACCAACCGTATTATGAATGCCCGATCATGGGCACTCGTGTAGTACAGCCGCTTGGATAAAGTGTAGAGGAAAGAACAATGGCAGCCTTTCAATTCAAGACCTATTACAACCCGTACATCAGCCCGATGACCAACGCAGTCTGGGGTGTCATCTCTGTGACCGCCAATGAAATGGTGGAACAAACACAGGATACTATTATCTCGCTCATATGCGATGTTTCGGGTTCGATGCAGGGCGCAAAATTCAACAGCATGATCGCCACCACCGAAGATTTAATCCGCAACGTACCCGACGGCATAACGTTTAACATTGTGGTCTTCGACTCGTCGGTTAATGAAGTCCTGCCTGCAACCAAACTCCAACCGGGTATGGATCGCGAACGTTTGGTGGATCAGTTCCGCCACAC
>JACDGI010000318.1:6887-8899 GCA_013821665.1 Anaerolineae bacterium | reverse complement strand
CTACAAGGATGTCAAACAAAAAGGGCAAGCCAGCGGCTTGCCCCTACGACAATCATTGAACTGATAGTGTTAGTCTTCGGTGGGGTTGGTGTGACCTTGGGTTTCATGGGCAGTGGATTACCAAAGCGGTCGGTCAACACGGGCTGCTGAAAAAATGAATGCAATTGCTCGTAAAATCGCAGGTCGCCCAGAATCAATCGTTCATATTATTGTCTGGCAGATACTTCGTTATCACCTCACTTAAGGCATGAGGTATGTAACGGCTCATGTCGTGTCCCATTTCGGTGTTCAAGAAACGATATAAATGGCTCTGGTATTCGCCATATTCCGGTCGTTCGGGTGCGACACTTAATGACCAGAAGGATTTTCGGTGATATAGGGTGGATACTGGAATGCGATTTTTATTAAAGATACAAGGAAAGAAATATTTGGATGGCAGCCAAAAACCCGTCGTTTCAGTGCTTTCATTTAACCAGATGCATAGTTCGTTAAGATTTAAGTTTTCATCGAGCCAATTCACATAATCGACTTTATCCACCGCAGGCCAATCAAATTGGACGGTTTTTCCCAGCCCATATATTGTGCCACCTCTTTCAGTCAGTTCGAGTCGAAAAATGAATGATTGGTAGACAATCCAAAGCAAATATAAGACGAATACGCCGAACACCGCAAAAAAGAGTGCGTTGTCTAATGACGATTGATCATTCAGACTCAGCGCATAGACTGAAACACAACCGACAATAAAAGCAAAAACGAATACTTGAATTGACCGACGACGGAATATGTAGCTGAGTCGATAGATTTTGATACCATTTTTGATAATCGGCGGATCATACATTATTCAAATCCAGTAGGTTTGTCGCAACTTGAATTATATATAAAAAGAGCGCGGCGGACGGGATGTACCCATCCTATGAAGATGGTGGGATAACAAACAAAAAGGGCAAGCCAGTGGCTTGCCCCTACGACAATCGTGATCGACGGTGTTAGTCTTCGGTGGGGGTTGGCGTGACCTTGGGTTTCATTGGCAGCGGATTACCAAAGCGGTCGGTCAACACAGGCTGCTCACGCTGATCCGGTGGGGGCAGTGGACGCTTACGGCGTACCGGTGTCGTGGGCAAAGCGGGCGCATCGGATGGCGCTCCGTTATCACGCTGCGGACGGGCGCTGTTATATTGTGGGCGCGAGTCGTTGCGGCGTTCGCCATTGGCTGGTGGTGCGCTGGTATCACGCGCAGGGCCATTACCGTTTGGTCGTTGACCAGAAGGACGGCTGCCCTGTGAACGGTTATCACGGGATTGACCGGATTCACCAGCGGGACGGCTGCCCTGTGAACGGTTGTCACGCGGTTGACTATTACCATTACCCGGTTCACCAGCAGGACGGCTGGTTTGCGGGCGGTTGTCATCACGCGGATGGACGCTCTGCGGGTTGAAGCTGCCATTACCGAACTTCGGACGTTCGCCCTGTGTGCGATTGTCACGCGGTTGGTCGTTACGGCGCTCGCCGGTTGGACGATCACCCTGCGGACGATTCTCACGGGCAGGTGGTTGGGCTGCTTGTGGCTGTGGCGCGTTGTTCTGTGGTTGAGGCTGTTCCGCTTGGGCTGGCTGCGGACGCGGATTATTCCGGCGTTCACCCTGAGCATTTTGCGGGCGGCTCTGACCATTACCGCTGCGTGAGCGCTGTCCCTGTGGACGTGCGCCACCGTTGCCCTGTCCTTGCTGTTGGCGTTCGCCATTTTGCGGACGAGGTGCTTGAGCGCGAGGGCCGCCGCGACGGTTAAAGTCGGTGGGCTGGGGTGTAGGCAGGTTGGAAAGGAACGGATGATCTGCGACCACGGGAACATGCAGCTTAATCAAGCGTTCAATGTCACGCAGGAAAGCGCGTTCCTCGACATCACAGAAGGAGAATGCGATACCAGAGGCACCGGCACGGGCGGTTCGTCCGATGCGATGCACGTAGGTTTCCGGTTCGTTGGGCAGATCGTAGTTAATGCTATGGCTGATTTC
>JACDGI010000318.1:0-6877 GCA_013821665.1 Anaerolineae bacterium | reverse complement strand
ATTTCATCCACATCCAAACCACGGGCGGCGATGTCGGTCGCGACTAAGACACGCGTCCGGCCTGATTTGAAATTCTTGAGTGCCGCTTCACGAGCTGTTTGCGACTTGTTACCGTGAATAGCCTCAGCGTGGATGTGTCCCGCTTCGAGGCGCTGCACAACCTTATTGGCACCATGCTTGGTACGGGTGAAGACCAGCACACGGCTGATGGCTTTATCCTGCAAGAGATGTTCGAGCAGGGCGGGCTTGTCCTTCTTCTCGACAAAGTAAACCAATTGCTCGATCTTGTCGACGGTCGAAGCTACCGGGGTGACTTCAACTTTAACCGGATTGTTGAGGATGTTCTGCGCCAAATCTTGGATTTCATCCGGCATGGTCGCCGAAAAGAGCAAGGTCTGGCGCTGTTTAGGCAGTGCGGTAATGATACGGCGCACATCATGGATAAAACCCATGTCAAGCATACGGTCGGCTTCATCCAACACGAACACTTCAACTTTATCGAGACGCACATGACCTTGATTCATCAGATCAAGCAAGCGTCCGGGGGCGGCGACCACAACTTCGGGGCCAGCGCGGAGTTTATCGACCTGCGGCTGCTGGCCGACACCTCCGAAGATTGTCACATGCTTGACACCGGTGTTGCGTCCATATGTACGGAAGCTGTCACCAATTTGGCTGGCAAGTTCACGCGTAGGCGCAAGCACGAGGACACGAATATGGCGACCCTGACGTGGATTTTGCGTCAGATGTTGGAGAATTGGCAGCGCGAAGGCTGCGGTTTTACCGGTACCTGTCTGGGCAACACCCAGCAAATCACGGCCTTCCAATACATGAGGAATTGCTTGTTCCTGAATTGGGGTAGGAGTCGAGTAACCCTCGGCGCGGACAGCCCGCAGCAGGGGTTCGATTAACTTTAAATCATCAAATTGCATTGTCTTCTACATTTCTTACTGTGGTTGATCAGATGTGGGAAAGATGAAAATTGCCAAAAAGTACGGGGGACATTTGCACCATTTCACTAATGTAGGATAGCAGAATAAACCCCATAAGTCAATCAGATAGACTTCATTCCGCAATACCTTGCTCACACAACATACAGCAAAACAGGATACAATCGTACTCAGGACTTAACAGTCCGTGTGTTCCTATATCCGTCATTCCCCTATCATTAAACACGAAAGCGTTTTTCCTATGAGCTACCACAAAGAAACCGTAAAACGCCGTTTATCACCCGCTCCCAAAAATACGAGTAAAGGAAAGCCAACTACGACGTTCAGTCTGGCAAAAGAGATTGAACTTTCGACGACTGCGCAAGGGAACCTTTCTCAAGACTCTATCGTGTATTTGCAACGCACGATTGGCAATCAGGCTGTTCAGCGTCTGACCGCAACATTGGCGGCGCAGAACACCCTGATTCAGCGCGATTTGAAATTCACAAATACACAATGGCACGATGCAAAGAACTTTAAAAACGCCAGAAGCGGGGTCAACCCGGTTATTATTGTCGATAATCTGGTGGTGAAGGGATTACCCAGCGGTGGAGCGCAGCAGGAGTTCGCCAGCCAAGTCTATGGCGACCTCGTGGCAGCGCCAAAGACGCGTGCCGTCCAACTTGATTCTTCCGAAGGAAAGGCAATTGTCTTTCAGATGGAGCGGAAAGGGATGCCGAAGCTTAACAACGAGGTCACCGTGCTGCTGGTGATGGAAAAAGTTGAACTGCGTTCGATGGAGGATTTTGTGAAAGAAACCGGCGACTCGAAAAATGCCGAGGAATCGTCGATGAATAAGCTCAGAAAAGGCAAAAAAGAGAAAAAGAATCCGTCGAGTTTTGACAGCGTGATTGATAAGATTTTCGAGTCCAACTTCTTTGACGACCTAGGACGCATTCACGCAGTGGATATGTTCCTAGGCAACCCTGACCGACTGGATCGCTATGGCGAAGTCGCCATGCAAAATATTTTTGTCAATGTCGGCAATGGCAGCTACGGATCGCTGGGACTGGATTTGGATGTAGAGGCGGCGAGCCTAGCGTTGGTCAAAAGCAAAGGTGCGAGCACGGGAACGGCTAAACAGGGGAACAAGAAAAACTTTAAAGCGATTGATGCCAATGAGTATAAGGATTGGGTGCTCCATGCGATCAAGGGAGCCGATGCCACGCGCACCCTAGAAAATGCGACCGACCCAACCGATACACTCAATCAGCGTTTCGGCACGATGAATGCGCCGGGAGCACTGGACTCGCCCGATATTTCGGGGCTGTTTGACACTGCAAAGATCGCTTTAGCCGTCAATGAATTCAGACGGAACCTTGAGCAATGGTTTCCCAAGCCACCCGCGCAGGTTACAAACGAACGGGAGCGGCGGGGGGATATTCTTGGGACTCCCTTCTACGCGAATGTCCTGTGGCCTGAGGCACACCGCAAGTTCGCTCAGGGGATTCAAACAGGGCTTGCTACGATACTGGAGGGGATGAAACCGGGCGGGAAATATGCGAATTTGTACGAGTCAAGCATCGCGACCAACCCCAAAGAAGACGTTTTTGATTTTGCGGTGCTGAAAATTCGGGCACGGTATATGCACATGAAACAGGACACCGTTCACAACTATACAGATTTGCAGATAATGACGGATCTCGAAGCTTTTGCGAAGCGGTTAATGTTAGGGGGCATCCAGCGGCGCGGATAGAGGAAAGTGGCGTGCTGAATCGCAGTCAGATACAAACCTGCACCGAGATGAAACGCCAGCGAGTCTCGTTCGCCTCGTTGCTTGCCCAGCGCACGTAGTCATCCAAAGAAGCGCAGATGATTTTGCTTCGCACGGGTACAGTGCGCGTGGTTGAAATGGTCGAAATGTGATCAGACAGCGTTCACTCCCTCGATAAACAGTCTCACCATTAAGGATTTACGAACAATTTACGAACTTCTCAATCCTCAAGTATTTCTAACAGAACTGTAACCTTATCATGGCATTAACGCCTATTAAGGAACAGGTTGCCATCATGAAGCACACACAATCCGTTCTGCCAGTGGACTTAAATGAAGACTTACGTGACGAACGCGCTGACTATTTAAGTTTATTACAGCTTATTGCAGGAATTGTATCGGTACTTTTATATGTTTCGCTGGGTCAACTCGATCCTACCAAAGCAAGTGTTCAACCCCAAGGATTTATTATCTTGGCGGTTTGTACAGTCCTCAGTTATTTGCTGTTGAAAGTCAAACGGGTTGAACTTTCGGCCTACGCTTTCATCATCGGACTTATCATTTGTTTCGGCCTACAGTTATTGTTTGTAGGACCGAACGCAATTGCTTACGCCCTGCTTGTTCTGCCGGTGGGTGTTGCCAGCCTAGTACTCCATTATAATGAACTATCCACCGTGACAACACTGGTTGCGCTGTCAGCAATTGTCTTCCCTAGTTTTGCGATTGGTTTCGGCCCCTCGATTGTGCCAGCCATCATCCCCATTGGCATTTATGCGGGGATTGCGGCGATGTTTTATGCCAAGAATTTTCAGGCTGACGAACGCATCCGCTGGACGTTAGATAACCAACGCAAAGATAACCGCCGTGCTGAAATGTTTTACGACCAGAGCGAACAGCTTCAAAAAGCCTATCTGGAAGTGCAGCATTACAGTTCCAAGCTGGAATTGGTCAATAAACAATTGGCTGAGGCTCAAAAGCGGGCGGAACAAGCCAGCAAAGCGAAATCGACCTTCCTTTCAAATATGAGCCACGAACTGCGGACACCGTTGAACGTCATCATCGGTTATTCAAACTCGATGCTGAATATGCCCAAGATGTTCAAAAATACGAAGCTGGCAGAGGTCTATAAGCCCTATATGCAGTTGATCGAGGAAAACGGTCATTACTTAGTCGGGTTGATTAGTGACATTCTGGATTTGGGCAAGATCGAGGCCGGTAAACTTGAACTGCACCGCGAGCCTACCGAACTGCCCGCGCTCTTCCGTGGTGTGTTGGCGACATCGGTTGGTTTGCTCAAGGGCAAGCCGGTACAACTGAAGTCTGACTTCCCTGATGACCTTCCGATTATCTGGGCTGACCCGATGCGGGTGCGCCAAATCATTCTGAACTTGATGTCGAATGCGCTCAAGTTTACGGAAAGTGGCAGCGTCACTTTAATGGCGCGGGCTTACGGTGACTCGGTGAGCATTTCGGTTGTGGATACGGGCATCGGTATTCCAGAGTCGGCGCTGGCAGTGATCTTTGATCGCTTCGAACAGGCTGAAAATGATACCGACAAAAAATATGGCGGCACCGGCTTAGGCTTGGACATCAGTAAGCAGCTTAGCTTGATGCACGGTGGCAATTTGACTGTGACCAGCGACGTTGGGCGCGGCAGCACCTTTACTGTGACACTTCCAATTGCGGCGGAACAGCTTGCCGGTGAACAGATTGCTTCTCCGCGTTTGGACTCGGAAATGCAGGTATTCGAATCAGCAACCGACTCCAATCAGGAAATGATTTTGCTGGTCGAAGACGACATGAACACCCGCCGTCTGCTGCGTACCATTTTGGAACAGGCCAATTACGTGGTGGTGGATACCAATACTGGCGAAGAAGCACTGGATCTGGCTGGTGGGTTATTGCCCGCCGCCATTATCTTGGACGTTTATCTGCCTGACATCAGCGGCTGGGATGTGCTGCAAATGCTCAAGCAAAATCCTGAAACTGCCATTATTCCGGTTGTGGTTTGTACGGCGGATGAAAACCGTACCCCTGCTGATGATCTGTACCCGAGTTACTACCTGCGTAAACCAGTCACACCCGACGCACTCCTTAATCAGGTTGATCAGGCACTGCGTGCCTTAAAGCAAGTTAAAAATAAAGTGTAGAAAGTAAGAGGTTATCATGTCCTATATATTGCTGGTAGAAGACAACCAACAAAATGCCGATATGGTCATCCATATTTTGACCACGGCGGGTTTCGAGATTAAGCATTTCATCCGGGGATTGGATGGCGCGAAGTATGCCCGCCAGAACAAACCAGACCTTATCCTGATGGATTTTGATCTGCCGGATGTGGATGGGCGCAATCTGATTTTGGCGCTGAAGAAGCAGCTTGGTGGGGTTAATTCACCGCCGATTGTCGCGGTCACGGCTCGCACGGGCAGCATGGAAATGAAATTGGCGCAGAGTTTCGGATGCTCGGCCTTCATTGCCAAGCCATTTACACCGGAACGTTTATTGGATGTCGTCGGTCAGTTGATGCCCAAAGCAGCCTTAAGTTGAGTCTGGTCGAACAGCTTGGACAGCACTCATACAGTCTAACCATTGAAGCCGTCATTAAATAATAGCGGGCACTGTCTAAATTAATTTTTGCAAATGCTGTCCAAATGAGACAAATAATAGGTTTTTACAAAAGGCGTGCTACGCCTAAGCGAATGAGCCAGTGCGAAATGCAGAAATATCACTGGCTTATTTCACCAATTCACATTGACATCGCGCTTCCAATAACGCAGTATCCACTTGCCACCGGGCAGCGCCGACGCTAAGCGGTAGAGCAAATCCCAATCATCTGCCGCGAGGACGCGCAAGGTCAATATGCCTGTCGCATAAACCACTAATCCGGCGACCAGTGCGATAATCCAACTGGTATCACGCAGAACGAGCATGACCACGGCTGTCACCACGCCGACCAACACCAATCGCAGGACACGCGGGGCAATCCGCCGCACATCCCAACCGACCGCATGAAAATTCATCACGATTAAGACGAAGACGCTGCTTTCCGCCACCAATGAGGAGAGTGGTGCGCCATGCACACCTAAGCGCGGCAGCAGTATCGCCAGCAAAACGAGGTTGATGCCCAAGCCGCAGACGCGAATAAAGAGCAATCGACGCTGGCGGTTTTGTACCAGCATGGCTTGCGATAGGTTATTGCCGACCATCGCCACCAGCGCGTACCAGATGAGGATGCTCAAAACATCGGCTGCCGGACGCAGGTTGTCGCGCCAGAAAGGCATGGTCAACCAATGTCCGAACAACGAAATCACCAATGTGATCGGTAGACAGATCAACAGCGTGAAGAAGGCTAACTTCTCCACCATGAAGCCAAATTGATCATTTTTGCCGTCGCCATAGGAACGGGACATCAAGGGATAAAAGGCGGTGAGTATGGTGGTATTGAGCAGTTCAACCACGCCGAAAAAGATGACGAAGGCCGCTACTAAATAGCCGGTTTCGCTGTCACCGATCAGACGGTTGGTGACCAGTTTATCGACCTGCTGGTATGCCAGTGAAATGAAGGCTGACAGTGCCAGTGGCGCACTGTTGATGATTAGGCGTTTGGCAAGCTGCCGATCAAACGGCCACTCTGGACGGATGCCGTTACGCCACGCTAGTATCCATAAGGCTGTGGAGCGCAGGATGCCGGCTACTGTCACACCCGCGTAAATCCCAAATAGACTGTAGCCACCCAGCAAACCGATACCCGCCAGCACAATCAAGGTGATGACATGGGCGATGCTGACGATGGAAGTCGTAACCATTTTTTCACGCGCCAGCAGCAGATCGAAACACATGTTGCCGATGGTGTCGATGATGAGGTTAATGGCTGATAGGGCGAGAAAAACGCGCACGACCTCGCTGTAGCCACCGGCTGCCGCCGCGATATTCAAGAGGACATAGGAGACGAGTGCAAGTACCGTTTGGACGAATAAGGTTGTCGTCAGATACTTTCCGGCTTTTTGTGGACTCTGAGCCACATCACGGATGACGAAGGGCGACATACCAAAAGACGAAATCGAGGTGCCGATCTGGGTGAAGCCGCTGACTGTGCCATAGATGCCTAAAACGGCAGGGCCGAGCGCGGCGCTAAAGAATAACTGCCACGCGAACTGCATCCCACGGCTGAGGAG
>JACDGI010000317.1 GCA_013821665.1 Anaerolineae bacterium | reverse complement strand
CGGGAACGACCGTGCCGCAGGTGGATTGGCAGCAACATAAGTCACTGTCAGCCAGAATGCTACTGGCCCACCTCTTGAGTAAAGGTCTTGGGGTGTTCCGGTAATGCCTACCAGATTAAACACCGTATTGCTAAACACATTGCCCAATGCTGGCCCGGTTGCTGCTACTGCTGCGACCAGCGCCATCACTACCAGCGTCAGAATCAGCGCATACTCGACGAGAGCCTGCCCACGCTGAGCTGGTTTTGGGGGTAATGTGCTGGTTATCGGTTCTTGTTCCATATTGCTAACCCCTCATCCAATCAAAAATGACAGTTGCTTAATCCCGGAGAAAGTGATTCCGAGAATTTTTACCTAAATACTATCTCTATCTTACTCGACTATTGCCAATTGTCAGTTTAGTTTTTGTAGGCATGTTGTTCAAATGCGTTGACAATTCCTCAATGTTCGACCTTAATCTTTACTTTTCGTTCACAGTTGACCTCATATGGTATCCTTTGCCCGTTATCTCATACGAGAGGATTTTAGTCATATGCCCGCAACTATTATTGACGGCAAAGATGTTGCCGACCGGATGCAAGTTCAAATCGCTGCCGAAGCCGCCCGTTTCGCAGCTAAATATGGTTATCCACCGGGACTTGGTGTTGTACTAGCGGGTGATGATCCTGCTTCAGCCCAATATGTCCGCATGAAAAGTCGTGCCTGTGAGCGCGTAGGGATTACTTCAGTCTCCCACCTGATGAATGCCTCAAGCACACAGGCCGAAGTTGAAGACGCTATCGCTTCCCTTAATGCTGATCCTAAAGTACACGGCATTCTGGTACAACTCCCTTTGCCCAAAGGCATTAATGAAGAAGCTGCGCTGCGTCTCGTCAGCCTTGATAAAGATGTAGACGGATTTCATCCCATTAATATTGGTATGCTCGGTATGAAAGGCCGTGAACCCTTATTTACACCAGCCACACCGACTGGTTGCATGGTCTTGCTGAAGGAAGCCGGTGCCCAAATCGAAGGCGCAAACGCGGTTGTCATCGGGCGCAGCAATATTGTCGGCTTACCCGTTGCCCTCATGCTGATGAAAGCCAACGCGACGGTCACAGTTTGCCACAGCCGCACCCGCGATATGAAATCCATCGTTCAGCAAGCCGATATTGTCATCGCCGCTATTGGCAAGGCCAATTATGTCAAGGGTGATTGGCTCAAACCCGGCGCAATTGTCATAGACGTAGGCACAAATAAAGTGGATGATCCTACCGCTAAAAGTGGTTACACATTTGTTGGCGATGTCGAGTATGCGTCCGCCGTCAATGTCGCTGGAGCGATTACCAAGGTTCCCGGCGGTGTCGGCCCGATGACTATTACCATGCTCCTCGCCAATACGGTCAAAGCAGCGTGGCGTATCGCAGGCGAATAACATCCAAAAGTGGTGTAAATTCTTGCGTCACAATCTGTTTCCATTTACCCTATCACTATTGTCAACCGAATTTTGACTGTCATTGTCGTGTAGGGGTTTGCCGGCGGCAAACCCTTGCTGAAATAGATGATCGATAGAGGTAATGCACAGATGCCACCACCATCCGAAAATAAACCATCTGTCCAAATTGTAACCGTTGATGTCACCACCAATGTCGAATTCCTGCGTGAAGGCTTGCGCTTGTTGGTGCAGGTCTTTATCGAGTTGGAAATCAGCGATGTAATCGAAGCCAACCCCCATGAGCGCAGTTCGAACCGTCGCTCCTATCGCAATGGCTACCGCCGCCGTACATGGATGACGAGCCTCGGTGAACTCACTGTTGAGATTCCCAAGCTCCGCAAAGGCACTTATTACCCCGCATTTTTTGACGCTTTAAAAGAGTCAGAGTCTTCTCTCATCGACTCGCTGCGGAAGGTCTATAAGAATGGCGTTACCGTCAACGATGTCGAAAAAATTGTTGATGAAATGGGCTTCACCAATGCTCAACCCGCTCAAATCGCTGAAATTGTTGAACAAATTTATGATCTAGTGGATCGTTACCGCACGAAGCCGAACCTTCGCCTGTCTTATGCCAACGCTTCAATGCTGCCGCGTCCGGTCAATGCCGTATCAACCCAGATGATTACGTCGACGCTTCCCAACAAAGATTTGCCCAAAGCACTTTATATGGGCAATTTGGCGATGGGGCAGATGGATAATTGGCTGTCCGAATCGCTTGATGTACTCATCCGCGTCCATCAAGCCTTGTCCGATCAGGTCGATGCCGTCCCTACCTAAAAATCGCATTGTCTCTGCTTTTCTCTGTGGTTAATCTGCATTGCCTTTCTTTAACGTTGCCTAATCAAAGGAGATCAACATGAATGGCGTTATCCCAATGGTCATCGACCAACAAAATCATACCGAGCGTGCCTATGATATTTATTCGCTCCTCCTGAAAGAGCGCATCATCATGCTCGGCTCGGAAATTAACGATGCCGTTGCCAATTTGATCATTGCCCAATTGCTTTACCTCGACAATCAAGATCCCGAAAAGCAGCTTCAGATTTATATTCAATCGGCCGGTGGTGAAGTCTATGCAGGTTTAGCCATCTATGACACCATGCAGCAAATTTCCGCGCCTGTCAGCACCGTTGCCGTTGGACGTGCTGCCAGCTTCGGCACAGTGATTTTAACGGCGGGTAGTAAAGGCTTGCGCTATGCACTGCCGAGTTCGACCATCCACATGCACCAACCCCTCGGCGGCGCACAAGGGCAGGTCTCCGATATGCTCATTCAAGTCAATGAATACACACGCCTCAAGCACTACCTCAATGACATTTTTGTCAAGCAAACAGGGCAGGATATAGCTGTCATCGAACGGGATACTGATCGCGACATTTTCCTCACCTCGCAGCAAGCCGTCGAGTATGGCCTCATTGATAATGTCCTGCTGCGTCGCCCCGCCCTCGGTCACCTTGTCAATATCCCCCAACCGCTTAAAGTGCCAGTCGGATCTATCGAATCACGTTGAAAGAATTTTTGTATTGTAGGGGAGAACCTATGTGTTCTCCCTGCATTGGTTTTAGTTTTCCCACAGAACTTAAATCTCAGATTTTATTTTTCTTGCTTCTTGTCACTTGAAACTTAAAACTATTATCTTTTCGGTTTACTTTAGGTTTGTCGGCAAACCATTTTCCAACTATTTACTAACCCCCTTAACAATAGCCCTCTCCTAAAAGGTTAGCACCAGTCCTCCAAAAGAGTTACAAAATGTTCTTCCAAATTGTAACCCATTGCCTCATCCTATCGGCTATGCTGTGTATTAGGGAAATTGTCATTGCATTCGACTCGTGACTGAGGACTAAATCCCACGCATTTTAACAATCTAGCCCTACACTAAACGGTGGAGATTACTTTCGCCAATCAGAATAGCATAATTGATCTCAAAAAAAGCCTTTAAAGCTCCCTCCCTGTTACTATGGGGAGGGTTGGGGTGGGGTATGTATGGTCAACTTTGCCCTCCACCACTTAATGCAGTCCTACCAATAATCACCAATCGTTGTAAATGTGGCAAAAACGACCTTGTTGCAACTGCAACAATTGCAACTTTTACAACATTTGTGTCATGCCATTGCTGCCATCTCTCCCTCATATGAATGGCAAATGTGGCAATATTGGCAGTAAATGGAACCCCAATGGCATCCGAATGCCGCCGCCACTGCCGCCATAAAACGGTTCGATCCTTAGCTTTTAACCTTTAATCACCGCTGACAATGACAGCACTGAGTGCGTAGCCTCCCTTTAGGGACGACATTTGCGACATTTGCGACATTTCAAAAAACACGGTCACATTTGGTAATAATACACTCTTGGTCTCATAACAAATCGGGTTTAGTGTTATAGCCAGATCCTGACTGTATTTTCTATCGACTACCGACCAATAGCTAAAGACTAATTTCACATGCTCAATGATCCTGTTCTCATCAACGATTGGCATATCGTCGCCGCCTCAACCCATATTGTCGAAGGCCAACCCTTCCGCTCGCGTCTGCTTGCTGAAGATCTCGTTATCTGGCGTACCGGCAGCCGTATCATGGTCTGACAGGATTTATGTGTTCATCGCGGCACGCGCCTTTCGCTCGGCAGCATCCAAGAAGACACGCTCATGTGTCCCTATCATGGTTGGACCTATAACGCCGATGGTCAATGTGTACAAATGCCCGCCCATCCCGAACAAATGCCACCCGCCCGCGCCCGTGTCAAAGCCTATCGTAGTATCGAGCGTTACGGTTGGGTCTGGGTTACTTTTGGCGAACCCCAACATGATATTCCGGTTTTCCCCGAATGGGATGATGCCAGCTTCCGCAAGATTTTCAGTGGCCCTTATGTATATAAAGCCGCTGCCCCCCGCGCTGTCGAAAATTTCCTTGATGTTGCCCACTTTCCCTTTGTTCACGAAGGCTTTCTGGGTGATCGTGCACATCCTGAAATTGCTGACTACGAAGTCACCACCGATGAAAATGGCATCACCGCCGCGCCCATCACCATCTGGCAGCCTGACCCAGATGGCACAGGGCAGGGTAAGGAAGTGACTTATACCTATCGCGTTTTTCGCCCCTTGGTCGTCTATTTTGTCAAACAGATGCAGCAGCAGTTCGCCATCTATTTCGCGGTTACTCCGGTTGATGATCTTCACTGTATAGGCTGGATGTGCATGGCGATGAACTACGGTTTCGACATCCCCGAAGCACAATTGATTGCCTTCCAAGATGAGGTCACGGCGCAAGATATTCCTATTGTCGAGTCGCAGCGTCCCGAACGCTTACCTTTAGATTTACAGGCTGAACTGCATCTGCGTTCTGACCGTACTAGCATCGCCTATCGCAAGTGGCTGGGTGAACTCGGCCTAACGTTTGGCACAGCCTAAAATGCACAGCGAAATTGAAGAATGTGAAGAAATTTGTGAATTTTGAGGATCAAAATATGTGGCGATGCTAGAGTTAGTTATAACAAATCAATCGGCACGTTGATCATCACTGGCCCGCCTTGCTTGGCAATTTCCGCCAAAATGGAGGCCAAAATCGCGTCCTCATGATGGTGATTATCAAGGTACATACTGCCATCTTCTGGCTGGGTGGATGCAGTCAGCGGCCCGTTTTCGCACAGGATACGCAGTCGAGCAGGTGCATTCCGATATTCTGCCGACCATGAACGTTCTGCTGACACACCCACGTTTCTCAGTGCATGGTAAATGCGGTCAACAAAGTAATCTTCTTTGCTGTACAAATCGCTAATTTTGCTGGCATTGACGAACCGATCCCACGTCGTATAGATAAAGCTAAGCGTTCGTCGGCTGGTGTTGAGAACCGGCGGCACTTTAGGATAAATAGTTCCCAGTTGGATTTTGTAGTAGGCTTCATTCGCCCGTGGATGATTGGGTTCTTGGGGGAGCAAATCGCGTCGATAAAGCAGTTCGACACCTTTACGATCAGCGAAGTAATGGATGCCGCCGTTGCGTTCGCCAAAGGCTTTGCTCAGGAAGAAAGCAATATACTCGGCATTAACACCGCGCTTCATTTGGTTCTGGGGGATGCGATACCATTTTTCCCCCAGAACGGTTTCCAGATCACGTTTGCGGTTAATCACGCCAACCAGTACACGGTCTTCCGCAAACATCGTTTAAACCTTTTGGACTTCGGCTTCACGCAGTTCGTTTAAGCGTGCATCAATTTCCTGTACACGCTGTTGATGACCGACCCACCATTGTGGATCACGTTGAGCATCCAACTCTTGTACCGATTTTCCCTGTTGTTCAACCCATGTATAGTATTTCAGGTTATGCCAGCGTTCCCGCACATCTTTTGTGCCTTCCAACACCCAATCCGTTCCTGCTGAGTGGAACACACCTTCAATTCGTCCGACGGCTGCCGCTTCATCCAGTTTCCCGTACTGCTCAGCCATCTCGTCAATCACCGAGTAATAACGGTCAAGGCTGTCGGTCGCTGCGGTGTAAATCACATCATCCTTACCGAAACCATAATACTTAGCCGTCTTGATCGCGCCTAAAATGTGACAAATCCCGCTGATGCCAAACAAGTCGCCCATTTTCTCAACCAGTTCAGGGTTTGCGCCGTAACGCTTGATCAACGTTTCGCGTCCTATCGACTCGGCTAATAGTTGTAGACCCTTCTTGCATTGAATATCGTCGATGCACATCATCGCGTCCATGTTCAGTACGTTGTGTATCCACGTCACATGCTTATCACCGATGCCCTGAATATCATGCGAGCCGTAGCCGTTGTTGTAAAGGGTAGGGCATTGGATAGGTTCTAAACCGACGTGCTTGCAATTGGGGAAAACCTGCTTGAGCCGGTCAGCCGCTGCGTTGGTTCCACCGCTGCCCATCGCCCACACGAAAGCCGCTGCCTTCCCATTACCCACACCCTTAGCTTGCAACTCGCCCGCCAGTTCCGCGATGGTGTTTCCCGTCACATGATAATGAAAACGGTAATTGCCCATCTGCTCGAACTGGTTCAGGATGCGCACGTTCGGATCTTGCCGTAGTCGATGTGTTTCGTCGTAAATTTCTTTGACGTTGCTTTCAGACCCAATTGTTTTGATGACACTTGCGCCGTAACTTTCGATGCGTTCAAAGCGTTCGCGGCTCATACCGGCTGGCAGTACCACCACGCTCTTACAACCCATCCGGCCACCGACCCACGCCCCACCGATGCCATAATTACCGGTCGAAGGCCAGACCAGCGTATTCTTACTCGGATCGACCTCACCAAATAATTCCTTTTCAAGCAGCACCGAATACGCCGCACCGACCTTGTGGCTGCCTGATGGAAATTCCTTCCCATACAGCACCACAATATTCGCCTCCACTCCGGTCAATTCGGGAGGCAAAACAATATAGTTGACTTCATTTTGAGCATTGCGCCATGTAATGTTGAAGAGATTAATCGGGTTTAGCGGATCACCTTTTAAGGCTTTAAGCGCTTGCTCCCGGATTGCGGGTGCAATCTTATTAGGATGGAGCATCTCTTCAAAAGTAGGCCCTGTAATCACGTTTTCTTCTCCAATGTTATCGGGTTGAAATGAGTAATGAAGGGTTACTCATCAATATTCAGTTCCATTTCCAGTTCGTGCATTTCACCCTGAAGATCATCACGTTTGCGGGCAAGTTCCCGGTAGCGTTCCAAATCTTCGGGAGGCATTTTGTCCGAGCTGCCCCCATGTGCCATAATCAGTGCATCAATTTCTTTGTCGAGCGCTTCGTACGCCAAGACAAGCGCTTGATATTGATGCACCAGAGCCAGTGAATCCCCTTTTTCATCCGGCATAATCCCCCCTAAGGATCAGTTTATCGCTCGGCTTGTGGCTCTAAGGCTGCTTTCGTTTCTGGTTCAGAAGGCTTGTTTTTGGGGCCATCGAACCCCACCATATCCGCCACAATATACAGTGGTCGCCCACGCGTTTCGTCATAAATACGGGCGACATATTGTCCCAATATAAACAGGAAGAACAATTGGAATGATCCCACGAGGAGCATGACAATAATGTTGGTGACTTGCCCGCCCAGAAATTGGAAGCCTAAAATGAGCCGTAAAATGGCAATGATTGGTATGGCAAATACGCCCAATACGCCGAGTATGAATGCGACGTAAACCATGACCTGTAACGGGAAATAGGAAAAGCCGGTTACGGCATCCATCGCAAACCGCACCATCTTCTTAAGTGGATATTTGGTTTCACCCCATTCGCGTGCTTCGCGCACATAAGTGATCCCCGTTTGCTTGAAACCAATCCAACTCGTCAGCCCACGAATAAAGCGGTTATGCTCTGGCATCGAATTTAACGCATCCACCACCTTGCGATCCATCAGCCGAAAATCACCTGTGTCAAGTGGTATGTCCACATCCGTAATGCGGTAGATAATGCGGTAAAACATCTTGGCCGTGAACAGCTTGAACCAGCTTTCGCCTTTACGCTCCTGCCGTACTGCGTAAACCACTTGATATCCCGCTTTCCAGCGTTCAATCATATCAAGGATCAATTCCGGTGGGTCTTGTAAATCGGCATCGATCACCACTACGGCATTACCGGATGTGTTGTGTAAGCCAGCCGTCACTGCCAACTGATGGCCGAAGTTGCGCGCAAAATTGATGACCTTGATACGCGGGTCTTTATGCGACAAGGCTTCGAGCATTTCAAACGATTTATCTCGGCTGCCATCATTGACAGTTACCAACTCCCAGCTTTCACCCGTCGAATCCATCACCTGTGAAACCCGTTCATAGAGTTTCTGAATGTTGCCTTCTTCATTGTAAATTGGTGCGACAATCGAATAACGTGGATGTTCGCTCATCTATCCTTGTCCAATACCCAAAGCCTGCCGAACGGAGTCAATTGTTGGCTGCACCCGCAGACCTTGTGCAACCGATTGTTGTGCGCGTTTAATATCTTTTAGACCATTACCAGTCATTAATAATACAACTGAATCGTCTGCGTTTAATAATTCTGATTGTACAGCACGTTTCGCGCCCGCGTAAACTGCCGCGCATGAAGGTTCTGCAAATACACCTGTTAGTTGCGCCAGTTCAGGAATAGCCGCTAAAATCTCGCTATCGGGTACAGCAACCATCGCCCCATGCGTTTCGCGTACCGCCCGCAGTGCTTTTGCTCGGTCACGCGGCACACCTGCTGATATGCTATCCGCAATCGTATCGGCTGGCATCGGTCGCATATCTTCTGGCTTGAGGCCGTTCTCCCACGCGTGAACCAGTGCTGAACTACCTACTGCTTGTACACCAATCAGGCGCGGAATCCGCTGTATCCAACCCAATTGCAGTAAATCGTAAAAGCCTTTATAGACTCCGGCAATGATATTGCCATCACCGACACCCACCATGACCACATCCGGCACGTTCCAGTTCATCTGCTC
>JACDGI010000316.1 GCA_013821665.1 Anaerolineae bacterium | reverse complement strand
ATTTATCGTTATCAAGGAAAACGCCCTCAAAGAAGCCGAATTGGAACGGCGACCACGGTTGAATGGTGATGTCGTGTAAGCGGCAGTAATCCAAGATGCTGCCATCACGGTCGATGGAGGGATCAATTTCCATGTTGACGTTGATGCCCGCGTCGATCATACCAGTGTTGGTGATGCTTAGTTGAAGCTGGTTGAAGATGAGAGGCTGCTTGACGAATTTCTTCAACAACTCAATCTGCATCGGGTTTTGATTGCTCACGCCGAAATATTTGACCTTGCCGCTGTCTTGCAGGCTTGTAAAGGCTTCGGCGACTTCTTCCGGTTCTACGAGGGCATCAGGGCGGTGGAGCAGCACCACATCCAGATAATCGGTTTGCAGCCGCTTCAAACTGCCATCGACGGCTTCCAAAATATGCTCTTTGGAAAAATCGAAAGAAGCTTTGCGAATCCCGACTTTGGTTTGGAGGATCATCGTTTCGCGCAGTTGGGGAGTCATGCCCAGCGCTTCGGCAAACTTCGCTTCCGATTTGCCACCACCGTAAACATCGGCATGGTCGAAAAAGTTAATGCCTTCGTCGAGAGCAGTGTGGATCAGTGTTGATATGTCGGGGTTCGCCATGTCCGCAATCCGCATACAACCCAGCGATATTTCGGACGCATCAAGGTCACAGTTGGCTACTTTAATGTGTTTCATTTCAATACCTCTCTCTTGAATTTTTCTTGAAAGATTATAACAGGGTGATTGCTAAGACTAACACTGAAAAGCCCTTCTCTCTTTAGCACCTCTTATAACCATCAACAAATTACAGGCAAAAGAATCGCTTTTGGTAGCGAACGCTGTGGTTTAAGAACTCACCTTTCGCTATAATTAAACCATGACACAAACATTCGATACAATCATTGTGGGTGGCGGGCCAGCGGGCTTATCGGCGGCTATTTATTTGGGGCGTTTTCGCCGGTCTGTTTTAATCGTCGATCAAGCCAGTGGTCGCTGGGATACTGCCGAAGTGAATGAGAATTATTTCGGTTTTCCGCAAGGCATTCATACCCGCCAACTGCGTGATTTAGGCTTACAACAGGCACAGAAATTTGGAGCGGTATACATAAACGCGTCCGTGAGTGGGGTTCAAAGTGAACTTCACGGGGCGGAAACGCGCTTTATTGTTCAATCCTCAGCAGAAACCTATCTCGCAAAGACCGTCATCATCGCAACGGGCGTTCGCGATCATTATTCTGGTCTGCCTGAGCATAGTGACTATTTGGGTACCTCGCTTTTCTGGTGTATTACCTGCGATGGCTACAAAACAATCGACAAGAATATTGTGTTGATTGGGAATAATGATGATGTCGCCTGTACAACACTCCAGTTTTTAAATTACACTCATAAGCTAACTTTAGTAACGAACGCAACGACGCTCAATATCTCTGCCAGATGGCAAGCTGAGTTGAGCAAATTTAATGTGCCTGTCGTGTGTAAAAAGGTAACAGGACTGGAAGGCCAGCACCATCAGATCCACCATGTCGTATTAGAAGACGGTCAAAAAATTGCTGCTGATATGGTATTTAACGAGCAGGGTGCGGAGCCAAATTCGGAACTGGCAGTTCGGTTGGGCGTGGCAGTGGACGAGAAAAAATATATTTTGACCAACGACGAGCAGCGCACGAATATTCCGTTGGTGTATGCTGCCGGAGATGTCACCCGTTTGTATTCACATCAGATTGTGACTGCCGCACACGAAGGCTCGATGGCCGCACAAGCAGCCAACTACGATCTGTATTTACCCCACCAAAGACTGTAACCGATAGGGTCATAAGTACCACTCAGCATTGACATGTCGTCCTCCACACGTCAGAATCGAACGATGTTAACCCGATATGGATCCATAGAAGCGGACGGCTCATGACTGACAGCCCGTCTCCAAAAACGCTGATTATCATCCCTGCTCTGAACGAGGAGGAGAGTGTCGCGCGCGTGATTGCCAGCGTGCGGCAGCAGATTCCACATGCCGATGTGCTGGTGGTCAATGATGGCTCATCTGACGCGACAGGCTCACGGGCGGAAGAAGCCGGTGCAATGGTGCTGCATATGCCTTATAACGTGGGCATCGGCGCGAGTGTGCAGGCTGGTTTCCAATTTGCAGACAAGATGGGTTACGACGTGGTTGTTCGTAATGACGGCGACGGTCAGCACGACGCAGCCGAGATCAGGCGGATGTTGGATGTATTAGCAGCCAGTGAAGCAGATATTGTCATCGGTTCACGCTATATCGAAAATCGTGGTTATGTCGGTTCACCCATGCGCCGCATTGGTAGTTTGATTTTGGCGAAGCTGATTTCGCTCATTGTTAAGCAGCGCGTCACCGATCCAACCAGCGGCTTCATTGTGTGTAATCGCCATGCTATCCAAGCCTGCGCTCAGCTTTATCCGCATGATTATCCCGAACCGGAGTCGATTGTGCTGATGCACCGCGCCGGTATACGGATGCGTGAAATGCCCGTGACCATGCAGCCGCGTATTGCAGGCCAGTCATCGATTACGGCCCTGCGTTCCATTTACTATATGATCAAGGTCATATTGGCAATTCTGGTCGATTTGCTGCGTCCTATTGCTATCGTACCTACACCGTAGAATAACACCCTCGTGAATGCCACTCGCCCACAGGTCGCGCCTACACTCCGCACCTTTTACACCCTTGTCTTAACACAGACACTGTCGCTGATCGGCAGCCGCATGACGAGCATTGCCATTGGTATCCGTGTGAGCGTGGATACCGGTCAAGCCGCTCCTTTGCTGCTGGTCGCATTCTTCAACGAACTGCCACCCATGTTGTTCGGCAGCGCGGCAGGTGTACTGGTTGACCGTTGGGACCGCCGTTGGGTGATGATGCTTTCGGACGCGGGACAGGCTGTCGGGAGTTTGCTGCTGCTGGCGAGTTTTCTGTCGGGCAGCTTCCAACTGTGGCATTTATACGTGATCGTGTTTCTGCAAGGCACATTCGCCATGTTCCAATCACCTGCCGAAGACGCGGTGACGAGTGTGCTGGTGGCCGATGCTCACCGTGATCGTGCCAACGCCCTCAAACAGATGGCCTTCCCATTGGCCGGTGTGATTGCTCCGGCGGTGACAGGCTTGATTTATCCGGCAGTCGGCATCGCGGGTGTGGTGGCCGTCGATATGATTACCTTTTTGGTGGCGGTAGCGGTTGTCTTTCGGATGCATATTCCGCAGCCACCGCCAAGTGAAGAAGGCAAAGCGGCTTCCGGCGGATTCTGGCGCGAACTGCGTGGCGGCTTGGCTTATCTCGGTTCGCGGCGGGCGCTGTTGGGGTTGATTGTGTACTTTACCGTCTTTAATTTCCTATTGAACGGCCCGCTGGATTTAGGCATTCCCTATCTAATCAAAATCACCGGCAGCGAAAGCACGACCGGATTGCTGCTGGCGGCTATGAACGCCGGTGCGCTGGTGGGTGGTGCGGCTATTACCCTACGCCGTAAAACATGGAAGCGCATCAATGTTTTTATGCCAGCCTTCTTGTTAACGGGTGCGATGTTTATTGTCTATGGCACCAGCCGTTCGCCCATTCCGCTGGCGATCAGCATGTTCTGGCTGTTGTTCACTCTGCCACTGGGTTGGGGATTGTTCACGTCGCTGCTGCAATCCAAAACGCCGCCGGATATGCAGGGGCGGGTCTTTAGCGTGTTTAGCCAGTTGGGTTTTGTGGCTTCGACCACATCCTTCTTGCTGGTTGGCCCGCTGGTGGATCGCGTCCTCGAACCGGCGGTCAAACCCGGTTGGGCATTCACCCCGATTGTCGGTGATCAACCGGGCGCGGGTATGGGTTTGGTGCTGGTCGTGGTCGGGGGCGTTATACTGGTGATGACCATCGTCACTTACGCGCTACCTGTCATACGCCGGATTGAAACCGATTTACCCGATTATCAGGTGTAACTATGAGCCCCAAAACCGCATCCGCCAAAGCGAACAAAAAGCTGTGGTATGCTGCCACGCTGATTATCCGTGACCGCGTTGAAGATCATCAGAAGGCATCAACCTGTGATGAGCAGATTCGCTTGATTCAAGCGCGTACCGCCGAGAAAGCCTACAAAAAAGCCTATAAACTCGGCAAGGCGCAAGAAACGGTTTATCTGAACGCGGCGGGTGAAATGGTTTACCGTGAGTTCGTGGGGCTGCAAGATTTAAGCCTGATCGAAGGGGCATTGGCTGATGGTGTCGAAATCCATAGCCGTGTTTTTAGCCATGACGCGCCGGAAAGTCTTGTTCATACACAGGACGAATTAAGCGCCTTTGGGATGCCGCTGACTGGCGAATGGCAAATCGTGGCTGAAGCACTACCTGCTCACGATGATGAATAACTGGAGATTGATCACTGGTGACGGACAAATCACTGCGCGTGCTGATGCTATCCAAGGCTTGCATCGTCGGCATTTATCAACGCAAGCTGGAAGAAATCGCGCGGCTGGGCGTGGATTTACTGACGCTTGTGCCTCCGTCGTGGAAAGACGAACGCGGCGAAACCAAGCTGGAACGTGTTTATACGCAAGGTTACCAGTTGGAGGTCGTGCCCATCACCTTCAACGGCAATTTCCACCTGCATTATTACCCGACCATCGCGCAGTGGATTCAACGCTTTCGTCCGCACATCGTCCACATTGATGAAGAACCTTATAACCTTGCTTCGTGGCAAGCGCTGTATCATGCCCGCCGCGCCGGAGCCAAATCGCTCTTTTTTAGCTGGCAGAATATCAACCGCACTTATCCGCCGCCCTTTAATTGGGGTGAACGCTGGGTGCTGAATAACATCGACTACGCGCTGGTCGGAACAGAAAGCGCGGCGACCGTTTGGCGCGAAAAAGGCTATCAAGGTGAGATGGCGGTTGTGCCGCAGTTCGGTACTGATCCCGATCTTTTTAAGCCCATGATGCCGCCGGAAATTCGTATGATGAAACTGTCCGAGCGACCTCAAGAATTTGTAGGGAAGGGTCTCAGACCCTTCCTTTCCGAAGACCAACCACACCCCTTCACCATCGGTTATGTCGGTCGCTTGGTCGAGGAAAAAGGCATCCATCTCCTGTTGCAAGCCGTCGCCCAATTGAAAGGTGAATGGTGCTTACGCATATTGGGCAGCGGCCCCTATAAATCTGAACTCCTCGCACTGGCCGAGCAGCTCACTATTACCAACCGCATTGAATGGATCGATTGGGTGGCCTCGACCGATATGCCCAACCAATATCCCCAACTCGACGTGCTGGTGATTCCCTCCCTGACACGTCCTAATTGGAAAGAACAATTCGGGCGGGTGATTACCGAGGCCATGTCCTGCTGTGTGCCGGTAATTGGCTCGAACAGCGGGGCCATACCGGACATCATCGGCGAGGCTGGCTTGATCGTGCCAGAAGGTAACATCGAAGCCCTGCGGGATGCCCTCGACGGTTTGCGCTGCAATCCCGATTTGCGGGTGCGCTTGGCAAATGCCGGACGTGCGCGTGTCCTAGCACAATTCACGCATGAGCAGGTAGCGGTGAGCACGGTCAAGGTGTATGAGGCGATGATGGCGGATGAATCCATCGCCAGCGGATAAACCCGCTGGCTAAATCAATAAAGCCCCGTATAAGGCTTGTCCGGTATTCTTTTGATCAGTATTTAAGGGAGAAACAATTCTCACTCTGAAATAAAACGTCGCGAACATAGGCCTTTGAAGTCGCTTTAGCAGACTTGTCTTCTAGTTAGCGTCGCGGCTTTAGCCCTCGGCGAGGCAAAATAAAATGTTTTTAATACCGGACAAGCCTTAAACGGGACTAAAAAATTAAAATTCAATCTGCGGAGATCGAAAATGTCCTATTGGAGTTGCTTCTATCATATTGTTTGGGCGACCAAATATCGGCAAGAAATTATTATACTAGGGATGCAGCCTACTATTTATGATGCAATTACACAAAAGGCATCCCAATTAGGATGCAAAGTTTTAGCGATGAATAGCGTTCCTGATCATATTCATGTCGCGATCTCTATACCGCCACATATTGCGGTCGCCAAATGGGTAAAGGATGCAAAAGGTCTATCAACTTACGCCGTCAACGGTAATTTTTCTGATCTCGAATCACCTTTTAAATGGCAAGAAGGCTATGGCGTAGTTACATTTGGTGAGAAAAACTTTCCTTATGTTGAGCGTTACATTGCTCGTCAGCAAGAACATCATCAAACAGGCCAGATTGTTGATAAACTGGAACGTATAGAAGAATTGGAAATGGATTAAATAGTCCCGTTTACGGGGCTTTATTGGACTAGCCGGCGGGTTTATCCGCTGGCGATTGCTAACCGGAGATCTAATTTTATGAAAACCATTGGCTTACTCGGCGGCATGAGTTGGGAATCATCCCTCGAATACTATCGCATCATCAACGAAGAGGTGAAACGTCGTCTGGGTGGATTGCACTCGGCACAATGCCTCTTATGGTCATTCGATTTTGCAGAGATTGAAGCGCTGCAAATGGCCGGTAATTGGGATGGCGCGGCACAGAAAATGGTCGCAGCCGCCCAATCCTTAGAACGGGGCGGCGCGGAGGGTATCGTCATTTGCACCAACACTATGCACAAGCTCGTGCCGCAGGTGCAGACCGCCATCAACATCCCCATTTTGCATATCGCCGATACCACCGCCGAGAAGATCTGCGCCGACGGATTAACAACCATTGGCTTGCTCGGAACACGCTTCACAATGGAGCAGGATTTTTATAAAGGTCGTCTGATTGATAACTTCGGTCTGAAGGTCATCACACCCAATGATGCTGACCGCAAAATTATCCATGATGTGATTTATGACGAGTTGTGTTTGGGCAGCGTGCGCGACGACTCCCGCGAGAAATATCTACGGATTATGGACGACCTAACCGCACAAGGCGCACAGGGTGTCATTCTCGGCTGCACCGAAATCACAATGCTTATCAAGCCGGAACACACGTCCATTCGCCTGTACGACACAACCCTTTTACACGCTTTAGCCGCCGTTGATTGGGCGTTAAAGGCTTAAAGAATTTCTCTTTATCTCTGCGCCTCTGCGGTTAAATGTATTTTCGGTTTACACCACCAGCGCACTTACTTTGGCCGCGACAGTCAACATCTCGTCCGGCCATCTGAGTTCCTTGCGCAAGAAACGCGGCAGCAGATAACGTTCGTCGCGGCTGACGATGATCTTCCAGATGCGTCGGGCATGTGGGGTTTGCCCCAGCACAAAATAACACAGTGCCATCGCCGCAATCGGCTCGGTTTCCATCGGCGTGCGATTGCTAATGGCTTGTAAGCGCATCAGAGCATCATCATAAGCTCCGGCACTAAATTGGGTTTTCGCTTCGGCCAAATCATCCACCATAACCTATGTTACTGACCTTTCCAGTAATCGTACTGCATGTGATGTGCCGTATCAGCAGCCACCTCCGCACCGAGCAAGTGCCCAACCGTATACAGCGCCATATCAATCCCCGCCGAGATGCCTGCCGAGGTAATCACCTTGCCGTTATCGACGTAACGCTCGCTCATACGAATGGTGGTGTTGGGTGCAGCCTCCCGCAATTCCGCCTCAGCACCAAAATGCGTCGTCGCCGCGAGTCCATCTAACAAACCCGCTTTGCCCAGCATCAACGCACCCGTGCAGACCGATAGCATCAGTTCCACCTTGGGGAATTGTTCTTTAATCCAATTGATGATCGTCGGGTTATTCATCTCACGCCGTGTGCCAGCGCCGCCGGGAACCAGCAGGATGTCGGGTTGCAAACAATTTTCGAGGGTGTAAGTCGGATTCACACTCAACCCATTTCGCGCGGTAATCGGCGACTTCTCGGCAACTGTATACACGTTGAAGGGTTTGGGAGTTTGGTTCCGTCCGGTCACGCCGAAGACCTCGAATGGCCCACAGAAATCCAGCACTTCAACCTCATCAAAAATCAAAATCGCCACATTCCGCGTCATGGTTAACCTCTTCTTAGCACTTTCACTCGTAACCCATAGTAGCCTATTCACAGAGGACTTCGTAGCGCCACTTGATTTACCATCTGCGAACGATGATACACTGTTATCAATAAAGGTGAATGGCTTAGGGGTCAAGTATGCTGCGTAAAATTGACTGTGTGATGCTCAAAGTGACTGAGATTGAAAAAGCCGCTGCTTACTATGAAACGGTATTCGGCCTCAAACGCCTCTGGCAAGACGAGCATTCCGTCGGCATGGGGATGCCCGAAACCGATGCCGAGATGGTGCTGCATAACCACGCTGATTTACCCAAAGACCTCAACGTCCATTACCTCGTCGATGATGTCCTCAAAGCCGTCGAAAACTTATCGACGCAGGGCTGCGTCATTCGCGCCCAACCCTTCGACATTGCCATTGGCAAATGCGCCGTCATCGAAGATCCCTTTGGCAACGTCCTCGCCATCCTCGACATGACCAAAGGCGCACGCACATGATTTCCACTTCCGTTGCAATGACCGATCAATGAGTTAATCGGTACTAATGTCTGCTGATATAATGAGGTAAATTGTGTCTCCAACAGTTTTGAATAGACGAGAACATGGATTTGATGTTCGGATTTATACCAAAGACCACGCACCTGCTCATGTTCATGTTTTTAATGGCGACAATGAAGCCAAAGTCAGCTTAGACCCTATAGCAGTGATTGATAATTGGGGCTTTAGCAATCGCGATATCAAAAATATCCTCGAACTCATTCTCAAATATCAAGCACGGTTGTTGCAAGTCTGGGATACGTATCATCCTATTCGGCAAGAAGGAGATGAAGATGACTCATCAGAATAATCACCCCATTGGATTAGACATCCGGGACAGTATGATTTGGATCACTTTGCGCGATAAAAGAGTTGTTGGCGCACCTTTACGC
>JACDGI010000315.1 GCA_013821665.1 Anaerolineae bacterium | reverse complement strand
ACGTTGTACTGGTGTATCCACTGGTTCGGCCCAACCTGATACCAGCGCTTGCCATCGACCTCGACATAATCATAAAGGTTGACCAGCGTGTAGCGGTACATGAAGGGGTTGTTGGGATCATCGTCACCACCGGGAACCGAAGCCGGACGCAAGTGCTTCATCGTCCATGCGGCAGGATACAGCAGCGGTTCATCGGGTAATTTCACACCACTGTAGCGCGAGACCAGCACATCATCCGTCAAATTGCTGGTAGGAACCCACTGATCTTTATCAATTTGTGTCCAATCACCATTCGTGCCATTCACCGTGATGTAGGTGAAGCCAGCACCCAGCGAAGCAACTACGTTACCACCGGGCGCATCTTCAATGTTCACCGGCCCATGAATTTTGCGATAGATACGGTCATAGATCAGCGAGTCATCAATCGGGAGTGTGGCAACATTCGGTTTGGGATAGGCATCCAACACGGATTGGGGCACGCCGAGCGCACCCTGACATCCGGGAATATCAGAGCAAGGCTGCTGGGCGACAGCCGCCGTCACAGGTAGGGCAAACATAAAAACAATGAATAAGCGCAACAACTGGCGTGGCAACATGGTTAGTCATTCCGTAAATTGGTTAGTGATCCTTTTCTACACTCTAGAATATCCCCTCATTGGCAAAAAACTCAATATCTGGATACCCTACGGCTGACCCACGTTTGGCGGATGGATGGCATATGCTGGTGATGACGGCTTGGTATTTGAGGCTGGCTGGTTGTGTGTCGATGCTGTTGGCAGCGATCACCCTGCTCACCCGCATTTTCGCCCCGCCAACACATGAAGTCAGCTTTATGCGTTCGGGATCACGGCAGTCGGGCATCGCCATCATGGACACTAACCGCCACGTGGTCGCAACCTTTATTCGCGACCCACTGATTGGCCGGCAAACTGATTTAACATGGTCGCCGGATAGCAGCACCATCGTTTTCCGCGCCGTGACCAACATCACCATCGACTTGTATGCGACCGATATACGCGGCCAACAAATCCGGCAAGTCACCGGAACCGGCAAGAATAATCACTCGCCTAGTTTTTCGCCGGATGGTCATTGGCTGGCCTTCACTTCCGAACGCGATGGCAACCCTGAGATTTACGTCACCAATACAAGCTGTTTGAACGATGAGTCTCGGTGTAAAGATAGCGATGCGCATCGACTGACCAGCAACACCTTCACGGATGATCAAGCGGCGTGGTCGCCGGATAGTAAGCACATCGTTTTCCAATCGAACCGCGACGGTGATTTTGAGATTTATACTATGAAGGCCGACGGCAGCCAGCAAACACGATTGACCAACAATCCACAGCGTGATCTGATGCCCGATTGGTCACCGGATGGGCAGAACATCGTGTTTGTATCCGAGCGCGACATCAACAACGAACTGTATATGATGAAGGCCGATGGCACGAACACGCACCGTCTGACGACCACACCGGAATTCGAGTTCTCACCCCAGTGGTCACCGGATGGGCAGCAAATACTTTTCCAACGGACAGTACAGGGCAGCGATTTTGAGACCTATATGATGGATGCGGATGGGAGTCATGCGCAGCGTTTAACCACCGTCCAAATGTTCCTGCAAAATCCGGCGTGGCGACAGTGAGCTATTTACGCCTGATTTTGCATTTGGCTTTGGGACTAGTGCTGCTAGGGATGGCACTGGTCGTGTTAGCGCTGGTCACAGGACACACACTGCCTTATATCGGTGATCTGGCCTACATCTCCACGCGCGATGGTGCCAACAAATTGTATCTGATGGATCTGCAACGTGAGCACAGCGTCCGCCTGAGCAAAACGGTGGTGAATGACTGCTGTCTCACATGGTCGCCGGATGGTCAAACACTGACGACGATTTTGGATGTGTCCTCAGATGGCAGTACCGATATATACGGGTTGAGTATGCACTCCGGCATTGAGCGCCTAACAAACGCACAAGGCGCGGATTTGTATCCTTCATACTCAGCCGATGGGCAGCGAATTGTGTTTACGTCCTATCGCGGCGATGTTCCAAAAATCTTCATCATGGATGCGGACGGGAGCAATCAGCACGCACTGACGACCCAATCACTAGCCAACGTCAACCCACATCCTACGTGGTCAAGTGATGGGCAATCGGTCGTATTGACTGATTTCAATAACGTGAATTCACTATTTGCTATTCCGGCCAACTGTCCTGATCCGTGTAGTGACGCCACGCGCATGGCGATTAATGCCAACGAACGGTCGCTCATGACAACTTCATTCGTCCTTGTGGATCAAACCCACATGTTTATGGCGGCCTTTGATCGTCGGATAAGAGGCGGTGGTTACGGCATGTATACACTCGACATCAATTCACCGAATGAGCCGGAACGCCTGACCGTCAACGCGAACTTGGAGCCGCCATCGGTAGCGGTCAATGGACGCTGGGTTGCTTTTGTTTCTGGCAATGTTGATCCCGCCCAGCCTTTGAACAAGGGGAATAACCTTTTTATCCTCAATGGCAACTGTATCGGCTCAACGACAGGCTGCGCAAACAGCATCCAAGAAATTGCCAGCCAACTCCGCACCGACGATAACTTGACATGGTCGCCGGATGGTCATTGGTTGGTGTATGTCGCCAACCTGAATGGGATGCCTCACCTCTATTTGTTAGATGCAACCTGTGTGCAACAGCACGAAGATTGCGCCCGTTACATTCATGCCTTACCAGACACACCTGCTCGATATGTGCGTCCGGTTTGGCGACCTCACATGCCATAAGCGGAAGAAATACGGGTTCAGGCGCGTCTAAATTTTGCTGTTACCTCCTACGGTTTCACATTGAAAGAGCAACCTTATATGGCCATGATTATCCCTGACTCGCATCGAGACTTGTTGGAAAAGCCTGTTGTCGTCGTTTTGACGACCGTTTCTGCGGAAGGTAAACCCTACGCGGTGGGCATCTGGCGGCGTTGGGATGGCGAGTACATTCGCATCACCTCTGATCCCGATAACCGCAAGCACAAGAATATTTTGGCAAACCCGAATGTTTCGGTCATGGCGCTTGATCCGCAAAATCCTTACCGATTTTTGGAAATTGGCGGCGTGGTCGAAAGTATCGAAACGGAAGGCGCGCTGGATGAGTTAAACCACCACACGCAGCTTTATATGGGCAAACCCAAATATTATGGCAACGTCGAACCAGCCGAACGTGAACCCGAATACAAAGGCATTATGTTCAAAATCAAGCCAACCCGTGTGGTGAAGTTCGGGTAATGATTGCGGACTATTGAAGGAGTGAATGATGGCAAATATGACACCTGAGGAATATCACCGCTTCATGTTGGGCACGGCTCGTACTGGCAAGCTGGCGACCGTGCGTGAAGATGGTAGGCCGCATATCGCGCCGGTGTGGTTTCATATGGACGGTGAGGTTATCGTCTTCATGACTAACGAAACCACCGTTAAAGGCCGTAATATACGCCGTGACCCGCGCGTCAGTCTATGTGTTGATGACGAGAAGCCGCCTTTTGCCTTTGCCATCATTGAGGGAACCGTTGAAATCGCGCAGCCAACACCTGCCGAATTTCTGGATTGGTCGACGCGTATCGCTGCCCGCTACATGGGTGCGGAATTAGGCCCATCATATGGCAAGCGCAACGCGGTTGAGGGTGAGTACCTCGTCCGTTTAACCCCGACACATGTTATCCGCCAAAAAGGTGTTTCTAATTAACCTTCGTTTATTATGTATTGATATGGAGCAAATATGCCAAACACAGTGATCCCCGATACCCATAAAGATCTCGTTGAAAAACCCTATTACGCCGTTGTCACCACGGTCATGCCCGATGGTCAGCCACAATCTACTGTCGTCTGGGCGGATTATGATGGCGAACACATTCGCTTTAATACCGCACGTGGTCGCCAGAAAGATAAGAATCTACAAGATAATCCCAAAGTCACATTGGTTATTGTTGATCCGAACAATGGATTTCATTGGCTGGAAGTACGCGGTACTGCCGAAGTCACCGAAGAAGGCGGACGCGAACAAATCGAGGCACTTTCGCAAAAATATACCGGTCAGAAATATTATTATGGCTACAATACACGCACAAAACCCGAAGATGAAACGCGGGTAGTGGTGCGGATTAACGCCACAAAAGTGAACTTGCACTAACCGCTGCCGTTAGCGTAGACACTGAATCCCAGTAGAATAAAGGCGAGTCGATTATTGACTCGCCTTTTTAGGAAACAAAAAGTCCAGATATTCCTCTGGACTTTTTAATTTAGTAGCTCTTTTGACCCGTCAGATCAAGCACGGTTTCAAGCACATCTTTGAGATTGACTGGCTCGTAGAAGAAGGCTTCGGCACCACGTTCACGGGCCATCGCTTCCCATTCCAGATCTTCATCCGCGCCGAGTACCACCACCGGCAAACGGGGATAAATCACGCGCAGCGAGTCAAGGAAGTTGAGATCATGCTGCCCCAACACATTGAAATCAGCCAGCACAATTTGGAAATTCGCGTCTGATAGTAGAATGTCCATCGCGGCAGGGTTGTTATCAGCGACCACCACATTGTAGCCAGAACCTTCCAACATCGTGCGGTACTTCTCACGCGACTCCGGTTGGTCATCGAGCAGTAAAGCACGAACAAAGGATACAGGTTCTGGCGCGGGTTGTGGTCGCAATGCCTCGATTTGACGGCAGTGTTCGGCCTCATGCAGCAGCATATCGTTGACCAGTTTTTCAACCGTGATCGAACCCTTATGCTCATGCACACCGGTTCGCTGCCATTGTTCAGGGGTTAAACGTTGTAGAACATTCACCAGTTCAGCCCGTTTTAAGGCATAGGTCTGTACCGATGTGTTGAAATCGGCATCAGCATAACCCAGCACAACCGCCCATACACGTTCCTCGTAGGCCAGCAAGGTTGGATTGTCACGCGTGAGCATCATATATATGCGAGGGGTAAGGATGTCATCAGCAGAGCGCAGATGTGCCAAAACCTCGGCGGCTGACCATTCACCCGGTGCAGGTTGGGCGCGGAGTTCGGCCTCAGTCCAACCGTCAACGGTTCGGCCTATCCGGTTCGGAATATCGGCGATGCGATTAATAAGCGACTCTGTGTTCATTATTTCCCCTAAATAATGTATTCGTCTCTTGTTGTACAGACACAGTGTAACAAACAGATGTTACCTTAACTGCCCCAACCATTGGCTGATAAGGGCTTCGGTTGGCAGCGGTGCGGTCTGTGGAAAAAGATGCCCATGCCCTGCCACTTCCACAAAAGTGGCTTCTGGCAGTTCATTATGCAGCATAGCAGCAATTTCGGGCACGTAAGTGTCCGTCGTACCACCACCAATCGCGAGTATAGGCAGCAATCCACGTAATTTCGGTACGACCTCCCACGAACGGGTAAAGCCTGTGCTGAAATAGTAGGCTTCCCATTCGGGCGACCAGCGCAATTCTAAACCACCATCGGCTGCGGGCTGCGTCCCATATTGGACGTATAACTGCAAGCTCTCATCCGGCCAATCCGCGAACAGTCGCTTACTCTTGAAATACGCAAAAGCGGCCTCAGTCGTTTCAAAAGTTCGTCTACGGCGCATGGCTCCCTGCACCAGTGGAAATTCAATGATGCTGCCGTCACGCTGCATCTGCTCTAAGCCTTCCAGCCATTCAGGACGAAAGAACGTTGGATCAAGCAAGCATAAAGCACTAAAAAGTTCCGGTTGGCGCACGGCTGCAATCATCGAAGCGATGCCACCGAAGGAATGACCAATGGCGATGACCTTATCCAATTTATGGTAGGCCAAACCAGCCAATAAATCGTCGGACAACATATCCCACTGGTGGAGTTCGGTAGGCGGTTTTTCATCCGGCCACAGGGCACGCGGCAGCATACAAATGACGTGGTAATGATCTGTCAGCGGGCGCAGCAGCAGCATATAGGTTTCGGGCGGAAAACCGTTGGCTGGCAGCAGGTTAATAATTTGCCCACTACCACCAAAATCATAGATGGGATACATGACGACCTTTTGACGATGACTTCGGAATTGCCCTCAATAGTACCTCATGCTGTGAGTACGATGATAGGCTGACAACCATCAAACATCAGGCAGTGGAAATGGGCCTTCTTCCAAGTTGGCACCCTGTTCCTGAGCAAGCCGAACTGTTTCCATCCGGCGTTTGATGCGTTCTTGGTCAGCCTCACTGTAGCGCTCAAAATTGATAGGGAGTTGTTCGTAATCCACGAGATAACTGTATGCCTGCAATTTGCGGAAGGTGCGATTGTAAACACCTCCAAAATCGACAGGAAGTAATTCTGTCCCCGCGAGAGGAATATCAACCTTGGGGATGGGTTCGTCAACTGCAAACCCATATGTTTCAGAGAGACCTTTTTCTAGCGACGGTGTGGGATCACTTACGGTTATGTAGTACGGAAAAGAAGCCTCTTGATTAGGATAGTGTGGAATGCCGTTAATCGGCGAAGGTGTTTCATGTAGATAGTCAATTTCAACCAATCGTAGGCCACTGTTGAGTGCGGCATAGCGTTTATCGACATACTGAAAATAGCCATGCCCTGAACTTTTATTGGTCGGTGATAAAAGTTCAATACGGGTAACCGGTCGCCCAAAACGTTTGTCGTCTTGCTGTTCGTAAATGATTAAGGCGGAGTAAAAGGATTCATCGGTTATGGGAAGCGTTTCAGAGAGCGGTAAAACAAGGGTGGCGACCGCACTTCCTGACGCATCAGAACCGCGACGTGGGCGATTGCGTTCTGTATCATAAATCGTTAGGTCGGGTTTGCGCTGACGAATTAAGAGTTCGCCTGTATCGGGATGAAACTCATGAATTTGTAGGGAACGTTCAACATCAACGAGATAACCGGATGGCAAATTACCATCAATCGCTTCGGCTAAGTCGCTAATGTAATTGCTATGAAAACTATCCCAACTGGCATCTGCTTGCAACACACTCTGCAAATGAGCATTCACACCCCGATATTGATTTCTTCGCGACCGGATTGGCATGGCGCAAACCTTTGGTTTAATAGTGTTATTTTAGCTTAATTCGGGTGTTAATCACAATCAGCGGTCAGGGAACAGAATCAAAAACAGGGAGTCAATGACTCCCTGTTCGTTAAACACAGCAACGGTTACGGAACGCGCAACCGCATCTCATTAGTCGGTGCAAAGCCCAGTGATTCGTACACTGGACGGCCTTCGCAGCTTGCGTGAAGGCTCACCGTTTCAATACGTTGATCGGCGCACCAGTTGACGATGGTCTGTATCATACGCTTTGCCAGCCCGCGTTTGCGGAAGTCCGGCGAGGTATATACATTCATGATATACCCGCGATAGGGTGCGAAATCCATCATCTGCGGCGGCCAATCCACCAGCCACAACCCCGCCCCGGCTGCGATGCGACCATCGCTGCTTTCCGCCAGCCAGTTGCGGTAATGCCCATCCTCCAGCTTGTCATGCAGCCAGAGTTCAAATGCTTTTTCCAACTCGTCGAGTCGGGCAGTATCGGTATAGCCCATGTCTTCGTACATCTGGCGGCGCTGCGCTACCAGCGCTGGGAGGTCATTCAGTGTTGCTTCACGGATTACAAATACGTCCCGACCAGCCAGCGTTTTAATAGATGCGATGTCTGTTTGTTCCATTCCCTTTTTGTGTGTCACCACTTTCTCGTATATGTAGAGGATTATTCATTTCGGGCGGGCAGTATAACAAAAATAGACAGAGATACAAGCCCTATTTTTGTGAATTTTGCACACCATTTATCACTATACCCCTAATTAATAATACGAGGATTAAGATTCGATAAAGACCGTAAAATTGGGGGTTAGCGGCTAGGTTAGTACAGGTTCCGGTTCGGGGATAGGATCGTGGTACTTAATCGCGCCGCGCAACCACAATTCTTTTGCCTCTTCAATACGTTCCAGTGCCTCCGATGGAGTTTCACCATCCGTCTGGCAACCGGGAAGTAGAGGAATAGTGATAAGCCACCCGCCTCCATCTTCTTCAGATAACGGCGTGAGACTCATTGGATATTTGATCGACATGTAGTATTCAAGATTTTTATTCACCTCAATACTCCTTAACTTGGTCAATAGCCTTAATAGCATCTTTGACATAATACGGCTTAATTGGGCGGCGAAATGGGATAATTAGCCGTATAACAAGGCCTACCTTATTATACTCGAATTTATAGTGACTACCATTTGGGGAATGTTCGATTTCAAAGCCGAAGTCACCGAGTACCTGCGATAATTCTTGCATCGACACATTCTTCTGGCTTTGGCGCAACTTTTCGAGGCGTTTTTCTCGTTTGGTCATGAGGAATTCTCACGACCCTTCCACGTCCGCATTTCGTTGGTAGGTGTAAAGCCGAGACCTTCATAAACTTTGCGGCCTTCGTCGCTGGCATGTAGCGTGACAATCTGAACGCCATTGACATAGCACCATTCGGTACAGGTTTGTACTAATTGTCGGGCGAGGCCACGCCGACGGTAGGCGGGGTCGGTATAGACATTGAGAATATAACCACGATACATAGACACATCAAATTGACCGGCGGGCCAATCCATCAACCAAACATCGGTTCCAGCAACAACCGTGCCACTGTCCGTACAAGCCAGCCAACTGTGATACACATTGTTTTGCATGTGACTAACCAACCACGGGCGAAAGGTAGATACCATGCGAGACAGACCTTCCGAATCAGTATTACCCATGTCCTCGAACATACGGCGGCGATGCGTTACAATTTGTTCAACGTCATCGAGCGTGGCTTGGCGGATTATGATTTCGTCTGGCAAGATGCTGTCCTTCCGGTACATATTGGTCTGGCAATGTTATGTTAATCTTACCCGAAGAGCGTCGCAAGCAGTCCAATTG
>JACDGI010000314.1 GCA_013821665.1 Anaerolineae bacterium | reverse complement strand
AGCCAACACCATTAAAGACTCGCTTGCCGAGGCCTTCACCCAGCGTGAAGAATTGGTGCAGCAGAAAGCACTCGCGCAGGATCTTGAAGAAGGTCAGTTGGACGTTACCCTGCCCGGTCGCCCACAACCGACTGGCGGCCTGCACCCCAGCACCCAAACCTTCCGCGAACTGTATCGCATCTGGGGCGATATGGGCTTCTTGGTCTACCGCAGCCGCGATGTGGAAACTGACGAGATGAACTTCACCCTGCTCAATATTCCTGAGCATCACCCTGCCCGCGATATGCAGGATACGTTCTATACCACCGAACCCAATATCATCCTGCGAACGCATACTTCACCGGGGCAAATTCGCTCGATGCGTGAGTTAGGTAAAGATGGCACGCAGCCCATTCGCGTCATCCTCCCCGGCATGTGCTACCGCAACGAGCAAGTGACTGCCCGCAGCGAAATGCAGTTCCACCAATTAGAGGGTGTAGTCGTCGGCAAGAATATCCGTATGAGCGACCTTAAAGGCACTGTGACCGAGTTTGCCCGTCGTATGTTCGGTAAGAATGCGCGGATGCGTTTCCGTGCTTCTTACTTCCCGTTCACCGAACCCAGCATGGAAGTGGATGTCGAGTGCTTCCTGTGTGGTGGTGAAGGTTGCAAGATGTGTAAATACAGCGGCTGGCTCGAAATTGCTGGCTCCGGCATGATGCATCCTGTCGTACTGCGTAACGGTGGCTATGACCCGACGGTGTGGAGTGGTTTCGCATTTGGCATGGGGCCGGAACGCATGACGATTCTCAAGCACGGCATCCGCGACATCCGTTATTTCTGGGGCAACGATTTGCGCTTCTTGGAACAATTCTAACCAGCAGTCTCGCTGAGTGAATGCTGATAACTGGAGACTATAAATGCAAGTACCTGTATCTTGGCTCAAAACATTCGTTGATATTGATGTGCCTATCGAGTTGTTAGCAGAAAAGTTGACACTCGCGGGTTTGGAAGTCGCGGAAATGACCTACATCGGTGTGCCACAGGGTCATGTCGAGGGCATCCGCTGGCCGAAGTCCGAACACCTTATTTGGGACAGAAGCAAACTCGTTTTAGGGGCAATCCACGAGGTGAAGCCGCATCCGAACGCGGATCGTCTGGTGATGGCGATGGTCGATTACGGCGGCCCCGAACTCGAACAAACCGTGACCGGTGCGCCTAACTTGTTCGAGTACAAGGGCAAAGGTGTGCTGGAAAAACCACTGTGGACGGCTTTCGCCTTGGAAGGCGCGGAAGTCTGGGACGGGCACAGCGACGAACCCAAGCGCATGGTTCTCAAAGAGAAGCCACTACGCGGCATCCCGAACCGATGTATGGTTTGCTCGGAGAAAGAACTGGGCATGACCGAGGAACATGACGGCATTATCCTCATGGAAAATGACCAGAACTTCAAGCCGGGGACACCGCTTCAAGATGTGTTGGGTGACATCATCCTGACCGTTGAACTCACACCCAATCTGGCGCGATGCTTCAGCATTTTAGGTGTGGCGCGGGAAGTGGCTGCCCTGCTGGACAAGCCGATCAAACTACCGAGCTACGACACGGTTATGGAAGGGGCTGGCATCAAGGGTGAGGTGACAATCGACATTCAAAATGCCGACCTCAACCCGCGCTTCACACTCGCCCTATTGCGCGGTACCAAGATTAAGCCATCGCCTCAATGGATGCAGCGACGGTTGAAAGCGGTTGGGCAACGTCCGATTAACAACATTGTGGATGTGACCAACTACATCACGTTCGAGATTGGTCAGCCGTTACATGCTTATGACTTTGATAAGCTCAAAGAACGGACGGGCGGCAAAGCACCAACCATCACTACACGGTTGGCGAAAGCCGGTGAAACGCTCGAAACTCTGGATGAACAAGAACGCAAGCTCGATACGCACAATATGCTGGTGTGCGATTCACAGGGCGCGTTGGGCATCGGCGGCATCATTGGTGGCGCGGAGACCGAAATCAGCGACAGCACCACCAACGTGTTACTGGAGGCGGCCAACTGGAGCTTCATTAACGTGCGTAGGAGTATGCAATCCCAGAAGATTTTCACCGACGCAGGCACCCGTTTCAGCCGAGGTGTGCATCCCAGCCAAGCGATTTTGGGTGTACAGCGAGGCATCGAACTGATGCGCCAAGGTAGTGGCGGACAAGTGGCGAAGGGCATCATTGATGAGTATCCCAAGGCAGCGCCAGTGGTCACGGTTGATCTGCCAGTAAGCGAAGTCGAGCGTTTGTTGGGCATCGCGATCCCCGCACAGGAATGCGCTGAATTGCTCAAACGACAGAACTTCAAGGTTGAGATCAAGGGTGACAGTTTGCATGTGACCGCGCCCGACAACCGTATGGATATTGGGAGCGAACCCGCAACCGGTCAAGCTGATCTGATTGAAGAAATCGCGCGTATTTACGGCTACGATAAAATCCCGAATACCCTAATTGAAGATTTGACCCCTCCTCAATGGGCGAACACGGCGCTGGAACGGGAAGAACTGGCACGTGATGTGCTGGTGAGTCTTGGACTGCGCGAGAACATCAGCTACCGGTTCACGAGCGTGGCTGACGAAGCACAACTCTCACCTGAACATGCGCCATCCAGCGAACCTTATATTACGCTGGCGAACCCGATGGATGTCGAGAAAAATGTGCTACGCCGGACACTGCTTATTAGCCTGTTGGGGAATGCGGTCAACAATGCGCGATACGTAAACCGTCAACTGACATTCGAAATTGGCGCGGTTTATTTGCCGCATGAAGGGCAGCAACTACCGGATGAACCACGCCGGTTAGGTCTGCTGTTGACCGGAGCGCGCGGCGTGAACAATTGGGCGGGTGGCGCACCCACTGATAACATGGACTTCTTCGATCTCAAAGGCGTGGTCGAGAACCTGTTGGATGGGCTGCATATCGAAGAGGCGAGCTACACCCGATCAACTCATGCCAGTTTGCATCCGGGACGCTCGGCACAATTGAGCATCGGCAGCACGGTTATCGGTGACTTCGGTGAACTGCATCCGTTGGTGAGCAAGACCTTTGGCTTAACCAGTGCGCCGATGTTGGTGGGTGAATTCGATCTCGATAAACTGTTAGACAAGGTTAACCCGAATACGGAATTGGTTGACCTACCGACGACACCTCCCGTTTTGCAGGATATTGCGCTGGTGGTCAACGACGAAACGCCAGCCGCTACTGTGGAGGCGGTCATCATCAAGGCGGGCGGGAATTTGCTCAAGAGCGTGACTTTGTTCGATGTGTATCGTGGCGATCCGATCCCTGCCGGACAAAAGAGCCTCGCTTACAATCTGGTTTACCAGACGGACGACAAGACACTGAAGGATGAAGAAGTCGCCAGCGTCCACAAGAAGATCGTTAAGGCAGTCGAACGTGAATTGGGTGCGAAACTGCGGGCGTAAAATTCGGATTTAACCACAGAGTCGCAGAGAAAAGCAGAGAAAGCGGAGAGGCAAACCACTGGTTTGCCTCTTTTGATTCAATTGTCGGAAATGTCGTCACAGTCGTCAGTGTCGGGCCGGGTAATAACCGATTGTCTGCTACCACAAAAACTGCAAAAGCTGCAAATTCCGCAAAAAAGGATGGTCATGATTCGGAAGATTCTGCAAATTCTTCAGATTCGGAATGCCGTTTTCCGAACTTTCCGAATCTTCCCGGTCAAATGATGCTGTTGCTGTTGAGAATCGACCAATTTGATGGTACCGGAGAAAGGGCTTGTCAGCACCAGGCCCTTACAGATGCAGCCTTATAACCAGCATAAACCCGATTAGAGGCGAATGGGTTACCATTTGGAAGAACATTTTGTAACTCTTTGGAGGCGTTGGCATTAACCTTTTTGAGGGAGCAACTAGCAGTAAAAGGTTGGGGAGTGGTTGGTATTCGGTAGAGTAAGTTTGTAAAAATAAACGGAAGTTATAAGGGTGAGGCGGACAATCGTGGTGTAATCGTCAGATATAAATTTGAAAAGCGGTGTTAGGCTAAAACTATCAACCTGTTCAATCTGTGTGCAAAACCATGCGAAAATTTCTCATTCTTCTCATATTTCTCGTTTCATTGCTATTGCTAGGGTGTCTGTAATCGATGCGCAGGAGGCAACGACTACTCCCGATGCGGGTTGGCCTGTAGAGGAACGGTGCGTTAGTGCGCCGACCAAACCGCCAAAAGGGTGGAGTTATGATGGAACCATTTTGATGACGGGTTATGCAGGGATTCATGGGGTGAATGCCAAATGGGATACGCCGCACATACTGGTGTTTTTAGGTGATAACGATTTATGGGGTGGCGCATTATCACCTGATGGCAAATGGTATGCAAGTCCTTACGGGCATATAGAGGTAACGGAAACATACAGCAGTTTTTCTGTAATTGACCAAGTTCGTGTGTTCGATACCACAGGACATTCAAAACCATACCGAGTTGACTTTGGTGGTTTATTTTACGGTACAGGTTATGGTCAAATTTATTGGCAGAACAATGAACATTTTCTTTACTCCCAATCAATCGTGCCCTCACAAGTCATGATTAATCCTTTTACATCGCAAATTGATATTTGGGACAAGTTGGATCCCAATTATGATACATATGATGTCAGGCTACGTTTCGCGCCGGACTGGTCGCGTGTAGTTTATGACCATCACAACTTGGATTACACATATCAACTTGTCTTAAGAGATATAAGGCAATTAACTGATACTCAAGAGCTTCCTATCAGAGATCCTATTATTTGGAAACCGGATTCAACAAGTTTTATTGCAGATGTCTCGAACAACGCCAATCAAGGCATGGTCAAGCCTGACGAAAAACTGGCGCTCTTTGACAGAAATGGCAATTTAATTGACACTGTCTTTCTTGTACCAAAGGGACAACAAATCGGACGGCTCAATACAGGATGGTCATCTGATGGACGATACTTTGTTTTTATAACTTTTCCGTACGAGGTTTATGGAGGCATGTACCATTTGGCAGACTATGGTTATGAAAATACCCTTTACATCTTGGATACTCAAGAACATCAGGTTATCAATACCTGCTTGAAGTCAGGTATCGGATTTGCTTGGTCACCTCAGAATCATCAACTAGCATTTTTGGAATCTGGTGATGGTTTACAAAATGTGTTCATTCTTGATGTAGACAATTCAAAACTGCATTCGGTGTCCAAACACAAATTCACTTATCTTGATACTGGAAACGTATTGCGGAGTAGTAGAGGAGTCATTGGCTGGCGGGCTGATTAATTACCGACAAAATCAATGTTTTATTACACTAATTTCGGAAATATTCGCCAAAAGGAAGTGCGCAGAATAAAATAACACCTATTAAGCTGATCGAGGGTGTTACATGAAGCATTTTATCCTCCGCATGGGTTGGTTTGTGGCGGTTTTATGCCTCGCGCCAGCACTATTGCTTGCGCAAGCAGCAGACTGCCCATCACTCGTCAAAGACGCGTTGAATGCTACCAAACATGTCTGTTCTGATATTGGGCGCAACCAAGCGTGTTATGGCAATGCGCATTTGGAGGCAACCTCACGCGATGGTGGCGGTAGTTTCAGCTTCACAAAGCCCGGTGATTTAGCTGATCTGGTTAATGTCGAAAAACTGAAACTCAGCCCCTTGGATGCTCAGAACCAAGTTTGGGGCGTGGGTTTGATGAAGGTACAGGCCAATATTCCTGACACGCTGCCCGGTCAAAATGTAACTTTCGTCTTATTTGGCGATGTCCAAATCCAGAACGCGATTACGGATACGACTGCGCCAACCCAAATCGATGTGACGACAACCAGAACCCTACATTTATGGGAGCAACCAAGCAGCGGCGAAAATGTTGCCGTGGCAGTCAGAGCTAAGACCACATTGGTGGCTAATGGACGACTGCAAGACAATACTTGGCTGCATGGACAATTAGCCGATGGCAGCGAAGGTTGGGTCTTCGCAGATTTCGTTAAAGCGAATGGCGATGTGTGCAGTTTGGCGGTGATTGATCCGACTGCATCGCCGATTTATCATCCAATGCAAGCTTTTTATTTCCAATCCGGTTTGGAAGATCGCCCGTGTAAACAAGCGCCCGACAGTGGCATCCTCATTCAAACACCTAAAGGTGCGGGCAAAATCCGACTGCTGGCTGATGATGTCGAAATTCAGTTGGGGTCAACGGCTTATCTTCAGGCGCAAGCGAACGGGAGTTTGACCATTGCCATCATTGAAGGTTCGGGGCGTGTGACTGCACGCGGAATTACGGTGGTCGTTCCAGCAGGTACACAGGTGAAAATCCCGCTTGACGGGAACCTGAAGGCAATCGGCCAACCGAGCAAGCTAGAAACCTATGATGTGCCGAGGCTGCGCTTGCTGCCAGTGGTGCTTTTACAACGGCGCATCAGTGTTGCAACTGCGTTGACCGTCAAGCAGATTGACAAACTGCCGCCGCCCGGCGTTCCAAATAGTGGGACGATTGTGGCCTCCAATGCAAATCCATTGGGCGCGGGCTGTTCGGTCAAAGGTGATACGGCAACGACAGTGACATTTACCAACAACAGCCAACGCAGCGTTTCATCTTATTGGATTAATTATCAGTGTAAGGAAGTGTTTTACAATAAGGTTCCACCGGGGGCATCGTATAAGCAACCGACCTATGCCACACATCCGTGGATTGTGCGGGACACGGAGACAAACGCATTATTGGCAGGGCCGTTCGTATCCAAGGATGGGTCGCCGTTTAGTGTGACTATCTCACAGTAGTCATATAGCGAGGGTTAAGCTTCGGTAACGCTCAATACTTTAAATGATACAAGTGGTTATGCGGCAATCCGTTTACGAGCGCGAATCTTCAACATACTCATTAAATGATTCATCCGTGAAAATTCATCTAACTCAGCACGTTCGTCAACATTCAATATTCCATTCCGATTACGATCTAGCAAATCGCTCAGACGTGATTGCAGAGCCTCGGATGGATGATAATCAATAATATTCTCAGGTGTTGGTGTAGAGGCTAGTAAATCGAGGATTTCATCGAACAACGGATGTGACACTTCTCGTGTTGTCATCAGATTGCCTCCTGTCAAACGAACCTATTATACTCCGTTTTGATGCAGCTTATAACATTATCGCCAATGATCATTCAACTGACGACTATTTAGACTATGTTGAATTCAGCCTCAGTGCTGACGCGGAGGACACCGGCGAGTTCGTGACCGATGACCAAGGTTTTACCATCGACGGTCAATTGCAGCGGGCCGTTGAAGGGCGCACGTTCGAGGAGATGCAGACGTGTTCCCGGTATGAGGCCGAGTGTGCCGAGATATTGCAGCTTATCGGAAGCGTGGGTGGCGACACGGCTAATCACCCAATCGGTTCCGGGCTTTTTTTCGCTCAAGGGCTCATCGTGGATACGCGGCATTTTGCCATCGGCGCTGGGAATGGGTTCACCATGCGGACAGCGCTTGGGAAAGCCAGCCATCTTTTCCATACGGGCGACTACTTCATCACCGACCAATGCGCCAAGTGTATCGGCATCATCGTGGACTTCGTGCCAACCAAACTGCATCACATCCACAAGAAAACGCTCGACCAGCCGATGACGACGGATATTCAAAAGGGCTTCGCGCTCACCCGTTGGCGTGAGGTAAATACCCTTATAAGGTTCATGTTCGAGATAACCACCCGACTTCAAGCGCTGCACCATACGCGTCACTGCCGGGGCAGAAACATGCAGCACGCCCGCTAAATCCGAGGTGGAAATGTAGGGATCATCGTTCTGATAATAGGCCAAGCGGTACGCCTCGGCCAGATATTCTTGCATTGCAGGACTAACGCTCATGGCTTTCACAGCTCAATCTCAATGGAATATTGCTTATGCTCATGATAAATATACCGAATCTTGCGCTGTTTTTGCAAGTGTTAACTTTTTTGTTGATGTAGGTTTAATGAATCAAACATCCTCTATGAACCGTTGAGCAAATCACGCGCTTGTTTCAAGCGCTGGCGTGTCACTTCATGGCGGGGGTCAATCGCCGCCGCCTGCATATAAGCCTCTACAGCTTTTTTATAATCCTTAGCCGCCATCAAGGCTTCACCATAATTATTCCAGAACCAGAGATCATTCATGTTGTAGCGCACAGCCTGTTCATAGGCGGTGATGGCCTCGTCCCAGCGGCTCAAACCGGCCAGAGCCAAGCCTTTGCCATTCCATGCCCATGCATAGGTTGAATCGAGATCAAGCGCTTTGAGATAACTTTCGAGCGCCCCTTCATAATTACTGAGACGGCGCTGCACCTGCCCTTTACGTGCCCAAGCGACAGCATTACGCGGCATCATATTGGCGGCGCGTTCAGAGACGATCATGGCCTCGCCTTTGCGCCCCATGTCGAGCAGCACATCAATCTGGTTGGTGTAATACCAGATGACGCGCGGATCTTCTTCGATGGAGCGTTCGTAGCTGGCGAGGGCTTCCTCACGGCGACCCAAGTTTTCCAACGCCAAACCGCGTCCGTTCCATGCCCACGCATAATGCGGATTAACGGCCAGCGCTTCATCATAGGCTGCCAGCGCATCCGCATGACGGTTCAGGCGGCGTAACGATTGACCGCGCTTGGCCCAACTTTCGGCATGGCGTGGATTGAGTGAAAGTGCCTTATCCAGTACCGGTAGTGACTCGGCAAAGCGGTTGAGCGTGACGAGTTCATCGCCATAGTTATACCAATACCATGCGTCTTGTTCGCCGGACTCGGTGGCCGCTCGGAAGGACTTCAAGGCTTCTTCATGACGGTTGAGGGCACTCAAGGTTAGACCACGACCGTTCCATGCCCAACCATATTTCGGGTCAAGATCAACGGCGTTGGTGTAACTTTTGAGCGCTTCATGCATGCGGTTGAGGCGGCGCAGTGTTTGTC
>JACDGI010000313.1 GCA_013821665.1 Anaerolineae bacterium | reverse complement strand
ACCTGCACGACACAACCCGCTTGGATGGCCTGAGCGAGTCCAGCTTTGCCCTGCCAGCGGCGACCGGGATATAGACCCTGCTGACCAAGAATGAATTGACGCTGCACTTTCAGGGAGATTGTCAAAGGCATCTTCAAATCTTTCGCTAACCGTTCGGAAAGTTCATCTGCCAATCGCGATAATATTGCTCTTGTTCGGCAACGGTGGAGATTATGACATCATCACCCGCATCAAAAATCGAAACCAGACTGCTGATTCGGGCATGTTCGCCGATTGTGTACCGATAGGCTTTGTGCCCTGCTCCCATATCAATGGACATGGGTGATGGAAAGACATTTTTGCTCGCGCCATAGCAATTTAGATAAAGATCGTCTTTTTCTAACTCAAGACGGATTTTTTGCATGGCGTGAAAATAATCTTCATGACCAACGACAAATTCCTGCCCGTTAAAGCGCAACCCCAGCCGAATCCAAGCGGTGTTATCTGGATCAAATTCCCATACTACAAATTCGGCGACGGAAACATGTTGATCTGGATGCACTAATTCAACAGGTAAAATTTCGGGTTCATAGATCATTTTAATTTTCGTGTTTTCTGGTTGCGCGTGACGATGTCGATGACACGGTCGTGGCGGGCAAAGAGAACGAGGGTATCGCCACCATGAACGGCGATGTCACCCTTGGGTTCAACATCGAAGGTATCGTCGTGACCGTGCAGCACAATATCCATATCGTTGGCATCTTGGAGCGAGCCGATTGTGCCACCGTCGAGGAATGATCCCGGTTCGACTTGCAAGCGAATCATGCTGTATTCCACTCCGGCGACTTGCAGTGTTTGCGTGATTTCTACCCCAACAGCAGCGCCAGCAAAAACGGGCGCGGCTAAATCGGAGGCGCTGTGAACGGCATCTACGCCCATAAACTGCTTCATCTGCTTGGCGTAGGTATCGTCCCACATACGGGCGACAATGCGAATATCGGGGTTCAAATCACGGGCGCGCATGATGACTTCAAGGTTGGTTTGATCGCTGGAGGTGCAGGCGACAAAGGACTGTGCATAGCGCAGACCCGCTTGCTCAAGCGCCTGTGGATTGCGACCATCATTGTTGATGACTGGAACACCAAGGGCTGCTAATTCATCGTCGGTAGCGGGCTTCATTTTTTGGTCGATGGCGACCACATCAAAACCCATGCTCACAAGGGCGCGGGCCACACGCAGACCGACATGCCCCACACCTAGAATAATTACATGATTGCGATATGTCGAAGCCACGGCTTCCTCCCATGCGTTGCGCCGCTCACTGCGGTCAAAGAAAAGACGAACGAAATCGGCAGCACCGCGCCCGACAATGAATATGGCTAATACCGGCACGATGTACCAAAAGATGATTAAGTACAACTGCGTCGGCACTTCGGCCACGGGAGGCGGTTGCAAAACCATCATTTCGAGGATGTAATAAGGTAGGTGTTGGAATGGCGGACGGGCATAACCTGCCAGAGTCATCAATTCACCGTAGAGCCATCCACCGCCGAAAAGTAAGAGAACAAAGGCCAAAATCGGTAACCGAAACTCGCTCCATAAGGCGGCGGTATCCCGATAGAGGGCACGCATCACCCGCCAAACACGAGTGCGACGGCGGCGACCTTGAGGCAAAACCAGACGGGCAGTAGGCATAGGTTAGTTAATCTTTATGTAGGTTATTAGAAGTCATGAGATACCCCCACCCTAGCCCTCCCCCGCAAGCGATGGAGGGAACCGATACAATACGACACTTTTAAACTCAAAAATCACTCTGTCATGAGAAAATTCAAACGTTCACAAGTAAGCCAAGCAAAGGATACTTCATAATGGACTTTTCATGAAACCCATTATCTGGGGGCAAATTCCGACTAAGGGATGATAGAACATTCAATCTTTTTCGCATATGATATTGGTGAGGACAGTAGGATCGTAAATGGTGGCGGAGGCAAAATCCCCTCCCTAAATCCCTCCCCGCTTCGCAGAGAGGGACTTCAAAACCATTCATTCTCCCTTACTATGCTCGCTCGAAGATACAGATCATCAACAAGTATGTTTTTAATAAATACAGCAGTTACGTGGAAAGTTGTGGAATGGACGCATTGATCGGAAAACGGCTGGGACAATACGAAATTCTCTCGAAACTGGGTTCGGGCGGGATGGCACATGTGTATCGCGCACGCCAAACCTCGGTTGATCGAGATGTGGCGGTCAAGGTAATCCGTACAGATTTGACGGAGGATGCTGCCTTTACCGAACGTTTTGCCCGTGAAGCGCGGACGATTGCGTCGCTCAGTCATTTGCATATTTTGAAGGTTTTTGATTATGGGCAGCAAGAAGGCATCGCCTATCTGGTGATGGAGTTATTGGAAGGTGGCAGCCTCAGCACATTGATCCAGAAGAACGGCGCACTGGCTTTACCCACTGCTGCACGTATCCTCAAACAGATCGCAGGGGCACTCGATTATGCGCATGATAAAGGCATCATCCACCGTGATTTGAAGGCCGACAATGTGCTATTGGATACGGCAGAAAATGCTTACCTGACCGATTTTGGTATCGCACGACTGCTGAATGATACGTCCAAAATGACGCAAACTGGCACCATTATGGGAACGCCAGCGTATATGGCACCGGAATTATGGACAGGTGCGGCGGCTGACAAACGGGCGGATATTTATGCGCTGGGTGTGATCCTGTATGAGATGATTAATGGCAATACGCCGTTTAGTGGTGATACACCGTTTGTGATTATGTATCAACACCTAAATGAAGTGCCGCCCGTTGACAAGCTGGGTGAAGGGCTGCCAGAGGCGGTTGAGGAAGTCATCCTTAAAGCGATGGCAAAGAAGCCAGAAGATCGATATTCGTCGGGGGGCGAATTAGCCAACGCGTTTGATGCAGCAATTGGCGGGATTAGCGAGACACGGCGGGGGTTAACGCCCAAGCCTAATGAAATTGTCCCCGATGAAGGCTTAGCGACCCAATTTTTGAGTCGTGCCAAAGATACGACCGAGGCCAACAAGCCGACTGTGGTGGAGAAAAACACCCTACCTCCGCCAAGTGCGGCTGTCGTCCCGCCAACATCAACGAGCCGTAGAGGGTGGGTTATCGGGGCAGTAATTGCTAGTGTGTTGTTCATCGGATTATTCGGCTTATCACGCCTTCAACAGCAACGGGAAAGTGAGGCAGCGGCAACCGCGTTAGCATTGGAATCTACTCAAACCGAGGCAGCCAAACCGACTACAACCAATACCGCTACCGTTACACCGATGCCCAGTGCGACATTTACAGCAACAATTAGTCCCACGCCACAGCCATTGGATACACCTGCGCCAACCGCGCTTGCACAATTGCAGTTTGATACTTATACCAATCAAAAACTGAATGTGGCATTCCGCTATCCCAAAGATTGGGACGCAAAAGTGGTGCAAGTCAACAATATCTTTGTGACTGAGGATTACAGTAAGTTGGATTTCAGCGATCCTAGTAACGGAATAGTCGGGGCGCCCTATATCCAAATTAGCGTCGGCAGTTCGGAAGAGCTGGGCGTGCTCGATATGAAGCAGGCCAAAACCGCCGAAGATGCGTTGATCGCGTTTATGGGACGTGACCGCGTGACGAACCTCGATCCGGTTCCGGGGGTGCGTAATCCGACTGCGACCAGTACCCGTGTACGTGATGATCTCGGCGTTACCCGTCTCATTTATGTGACCATGCTGGGAACGGATCGTTTTGTGGTGGCGATGCTGCAAGCGACGGCTGACGTGATCCAAAATTACAACCAGAATGTGATGCTGCCACTGGTGCGCTCGGTGGATAATTTCACGTCACCAGAAGGTACGCCGGAAGCCTCAGCAGCGACTATCATGCCGACTGCTATTCCGACAGTATTCTTCGCCACGCCATCAGCATTTTCGACCAATACTATTGCAGCGCTCGGATTAGAATTTGTCTCTCCGCAAGGGTGGGTGGCTTTTGGCTCTAAACAGGCCGGAGCGATGATGCCTGTCGAAAGTTCAGAAGTATTCGGCAACTTCGCAAATGATGATTTTAACAAGCCGATGAATATCTACATGCGTTTTGATAACAAAGGCTTCATCGATGTCCGCAATCCGAATGACAGTATCGAAACCATTTTCGCTGATAACTATGGCAGTTTCAGTTTTAATGTGACGACGTTGTATGACGCACCCTTCCCCACGGCTTATGCACGAGCTGGGAACCAACCGGTGTATGGGGTGGCGGTCGATGGCTGGATTGCGCTGGTCAAGGTGAGTGATGATTTGTATATCAGCATTTTTGCACATGCCGGAGCCGGAAAAGAAGATGCCTTTTTGAATGGTGTGCTGCTGCCGGTTTTGAAGGGTTTTAAGTCAATGCCGATTGGGACGGGAACACCATTGCTCACCACACAATCTGGCATGAACTAATTTTGCCAGTCGAGGATGCCGGTCTGCTCGGCTTCGGTCAATGAGATGGTGCGAGGGTCGGTATCCAAATCGGCGGCCAGCGCGGCCATGTGATCAGGCGAAAAAACATCTTCAGCAGCCGATTCATCAAAGGCATCCAGTTGATCCAACAGCGCGAGATCAAATGGGGCGGCTTCTTCGACTTCGACCGGTATGAATACCAATGTTGCGTAGTCCTCTTGATCTTCTTCCAATTCGAGCATAGGGCGGAACTGAGTTGCCATGTCATCGGGGTCATAACCCGGATAGGTTTGCCAGAAGGACTCCAGCGCACTCCACACCCGAGTCCGTTCAGAGGGTTTACGGATGGCACGTTCGGCCATCGAGCGAATGAAGTGATATTTCTCGGCGGCGGCCTGTAAGCGCAGCGCTTCTTTGGCTTCACGTTCGTAATCATCCAGCGGATACCAATCAGGGGCGTAACCGGAACGCCGAATACGCGAGAGCCAATCGAGCGCGGCTGTCCATTGGTCGTGGTCAGCGGCATCCTGATAATGCTGGATGGCAGTCATGACATCAAACTGCACGTTTTGAACCATTGCCATAACCTTCCAAGCGTCAAGCCGCTCGAGTTGATGTTCGACAGCTTGGAGGATCATGTCAATATTGTCGAGAAAATGGCGGCCCGAATCAAGCGTCGCACTGTTGTAATCCAACATCGCGCGTAGATCGAGCGGCAAATCGCGAACGTTCGGAATAGCGGCCTTTTTAATACAAATGGGGGCGATGGGTTTCTTCAATTCGAGTGCCAGCCGAATTTCTGTGCGTACATAATCTTCGTCGTCGGAATTTTTGATGCGGTCATTGAGCGATTTTACCCAATCGGTACCGATGATGGCGACGAGTAGATCACACTCACGCACTTTGTCGCGGATGAAGTCCGCAAAGGGTGTAAAGGGCGGGATGGTATCAAAATCCATAAAGACACTGTCACGTCCGTATTTCCATGCGAACCAGTCGCGGATGCGTTCAACAAAGTCGGGGTTATCGGCACGGCGGTAGCTGATGAAGATTTTACGTTTGGGTGAGGCAGTGGTATCGACCATAACATCCAGCTATTTCATTCGAGAGATACACGCTCATTGTAATGCTGTTTTGGGGATTATGCCGATAGGAACAAAATTGGTAGGCCGAAATACCTAGGAGGCAGGAGCCAACTAAGATCGAGATTTTATTGCTATAATTGAGAATGAAAGATAGTTGGAGAATCCGATATGGTCAGTATCAATTTACCCGAAGAAGTGAAGGCACATTTAGACGAAATTGCGCGGCAAGAAAATCGCGATGTGGCAGAGGTCATTGAAAATATGATTACTCAATATACCCCGCGTTCGGCTAAAAAACCTGTCGATTGGAGCCTTATTCTAGGCATCGGTGATCCAGATATTACTGATATGTCGACCAATGTTCGTGAAACTTTAGACAAATATTATCAGGAAAAATATGGCAAGTCTGATTGATACCAACTTTCTACTTGCAGCAATTTTCCCAAATGACCCAAATCACCAAAAAGCTGCAAAAGCTATTCAATCACTTAACGTAACTGATTGCATTGTCCCATTACCTGTATTGCAAGAATTGTTTTATATGACAACAGTGCGAATAAATTACGGAACAGCCATAGACTACTGCGAGAGGATTCATGAAGCAGGTTTTGAGATTCAACCTACCGTTGGTGACGATTTCAATCACATCTTTGAAATTATGCGTCAGTACAGTTCAGCATCATTTGATTTTACTGACGTAGCAATTATGGCATTGGCTGAAAGATTAAAAATCACTCAGATTTATACATTTGATCGGCGAGATTTTCTGATTTATCGCCCTACTCACTGTGAATATTTAGAGCTTCTACCGTAAAAGATAAGGGCGCTGGTGAGCGCCCTTTTGATTTCTACTGTACGACATCTTTCTTAGAGGATGTTGTTTCCTCGGCCCATTCGGGGATAGGACGGCAGCAGAGAACGAGTTGCTTAGCTGCACGGACTTCATCCAGCCGCGAGACAGGTGCATTGTGCGGCGCACCGGTCAACAATTCAGGATTCTCTTTGGCTTCAACGGCGATTTTCTTCATCACGTCGATGAACTCGTCTAGCGTGGCTTTGTCCTCGGTTTCGGTCGGCTCGATCATGATGGCTTCATGGACGAGGAGTGGGAAGTAATTGGTCGGTGGGTGAATGCCATAGTCGATTAGACGTTTGGAAATATCCAGCGCGTGGACACTATCAACCCCTTCAAAGTGACCTTCCAAAACAAATTCATGGGCGTTGATGCGGTCATAAGGCACGGTATAGGTACCATGCAGTTTGACGCGGATATAGTTGGCGTTCAAAACCGCGTGACGGGTAATGTCTTTGATCCCTTGATCGCCATGAATGCGGATGTAGGTATAAGCGCGGACGTGCATCCCGAAGTTGCCTTGGAAAGCCTTCATGCGTCCAATGGATTTCTCCGGCATGTGCCAACCATACAATGGCGCTTCATCTTCGCTGCTGGCTTCTTCGACAATTTTGACAATCGGGCCGGGAAGGAAGGGAATGAGTTTTTCGCCCACGCCGACCGGACCGCTGCCGGGGCCGCCGCCACCATGCGGGGTGGAGAAGGTTTTATGCAGGTTGTAGTGCATAACATCGAAGCCCAGTTCGCCGGGTTTGACCGCGCCGAGCAAGGCATTCATGTTGGCACCGTCCATATACATCAGACCGCCGCAGTCATGAACGGCTTTGATGACATCAACAATTTTGCTCTCGAACAAACCGAGGGTGTTAGGCACGGTAATCATCATACCAGCAACCGTGTCGTCGCAGTGTTCGCGCAGAGCCGCCAGATCAACATCACCCATTTCGTCTGCGGGTAGTTCAACGGCAGTATAACCAGCCATCGTGACGGTCGCGGGATTAGTGCCGTGGGCGCTGTTGGGGATGAGGATCTTAGTACGCTTGGTGTCGCCGCGATCCACATGATATTTGCGGATCATCAAGATACCAGCGAGTTCGCCCTGTGCTCCAGCGGCTGGCGTGAGACTGACTGCTTTAAAGCCACTGATTTCTGCAAGCCATGTTTGGAGGGTATACATCAGAGCTAATGCACCCTGCGAACCTTCAGTGTCATTGAGGGGATGCAGATGGGCAAATCCGGGTAAACGCGCCATATCTTCGTTCAGCTTGGGGTTATACTTCATGGTACATGATCCCAAGGGATAGAAGCCTTTATCAATGGCGAAGTTGAGATTGCTGAGGCGCGTGAAATGCCGCACCACTTGCAACTCACTGACTTCGGGGAAGTCCAATTCGTCGCGAATTAAATCGGCTGGCAGTGGTGATTCGGGAACATCACAATCGGGTAACAGTACACCGCGACGACCAGCAGCGCCGAGGTCATAAATGAGAGATTCGGTCATTGTATTGCTTCCTTTAAACCTGCAACCAGCGCGTCAATTTCGTCTTTGGTGTTCGTCTCGGTTACGCAGATCAACATGTGATCTTTCAGATGCGGATAATCGATGCCCAAGTCATAGCCGCCGATGATGCCGTTCTCGATAAGTTTGTCATTGATGGCGGCAACAGGACGTGGGCATTTGACCACAAATTCGTGGAAGAAAGGCTTGCTCATATCGACAACGAAGCCTTTGAGGTCATTAATCTGGTTGGCAGCGTAATGCGCCTTGTGGTAGCAAAGCTCCGCCACTTTCCGCATCCCATATTTGCCCATAAGCGACATATAGATGCAAGCGGTAAGTGACATCAAACCTTGATTGGTGCAGATGTTGCTGGTGGCTTTTTCACGGCGAATATCCTGTTCGCGCGGACGCAGCGTCATGACATAGGCACGGCGGCCTTCTTTATCAACCGTCTCGCCGATGATGCGGCCAGCTATTTTGCGAACATATTCTGTGCGAACGGCGAAGAAGCCGAGGTATGGGCCGCCGAAGCTCATGGGGATACCGAGCGGTTGGCCTTCACCGACGACAATATCCGCGCCCAGTGAACCGGGTGATTTGAGTAAACCAAGCGCTGTGGGGTTAACGACCATGACTAGCAGCGCTCCGGCTTGATGGACTTTTTCCGCCAAATGGGTAAGGTCATCAATTTGACCGAAGAAATTAGGATAGGACACCGCAACCATCGCCGTATTCTCGTCCAACATTTCGATGAGATCGGCAATATCAGCACGCCCACTGTCACCCATAATTTTGGTGTTGTTGCCCTGATGATAGGTACGAACAACCGCGCGATACTGCGGGTTAATGGCAGGGCTGAGGATGACCTTGGTGCGTTTGTGACGACCGACTTCCAAAGCCACGGTTACGGCTTCAGCCAAACTGGTCGCACCGTCATAGTGGCTAGCATTGGCGGCATCCATACCCGTCAACGAACACATCATACTCTGATATTCGTAGATGGCTTGCAGAGTCCCCTGACTGACTTCCGGTTGGTAAGGGGTGTAAGCCGTCAAGAATTCGCCGCGCAGCACCAGATGGCT
>JACDGI010000312.1 GCA_013821665.1 Anaerolineae bacterium | reverse complement strand
GTTATAGATTCCACCGCCGTGATCAGATGAGATGTTACCGCTCACGGTTACATTATTGAGTACCAGTATGTCAGTGCCGTAAACACCATACATGCCAATACCACTGCCGAAAGTAAATGCTCCTGCTGTGACTGTTAAGCTGTTCAGCGTCACATTGGCACCTTCCGAAAGTTGTAAGACTTGCACCGCATTATTGCCGCTGATGATGGTGTTCACTTCGCCATTACCGGTGATCGCCAGAGTGCCGTTTTTCGCCAAAGCTGGTAAAGCGCTTGTCAAGATGATCGTCCCATTAGCCCCTGCCGCAAAGGTAATGGTATCGTTGGCAGGGCTGGCGTTGGCAGCGGTGATCGCCTCGCGCAGCGAACAGTCGGCACTACAAGCACCATCATTCGTATCCGCTGTTTTGCTCACAACATAGGCTGATGCCAGAGCGGTATGAGGTATCAATACACCAACGAGGAGGCTTAGGAGCACAACCCAAAAGGCAAGGGTAAAACGAAATGGGGAACGGTGATGAGTGCGATGCATAGCATTCCATTCTGGTCATCTGTTGCTTATAGAGAATTCAACGGGAATATTTATCAGCGCATAATAGGCGGTATCGGCGGGTGTTCAGCCGAAGTTTATAGCCTTTTCCTACTCAAATACCCCGGTAGAACCGGTATTTATTACAATAACAATTTCTCACCTACTGACATAATTATACAAGTAGAAGCGTCAACAAATAATTAATTATTATGAAAAGTATATTTGTATGAGGCCCGTCATTGAAATTTGTTGTCTATAAGATGAGGTATGGAAAATTCGGAAGCCAATAGCCACGATATAACTGTCATTTGAATGCAATAAACGGAATGCTACTTACGTGTAAATTCAATTAATGGCGCGTCCTCTCTGACTCCCTTGTAGGCTCACGCCTCAAACCGCATTAGGGAGGATCTTTGTGCCCTCCCCATTTTCCCTGAACAATATGCTTTCACTTATCGCCGACGGGCCAACATCCGGTCACGCAGGTTATCGGGCAAATGAGCAATGATGCGCGTCCCGATCTTCGCATCCATACCCACCGGATAACGTGTGCGTGGCTTGGAGGCAGTTAAGGCTTGTTCGATGGCTTCCGCTACCCGTTCCGCTGGCAATCCATCGGTTGTGGCTTTGGCGGCGAAGGCTCGTGCGCCGTCCATACCCTTTTGATAATAAGTTTGGGCTTGCTTGGGCATAAGTCCCAGTAAGCGATCTGCTGTAGCCGCGCCTGATTCCCAAATGGGCGTGGCAATCGCACCGGGTTCAATGCTCACAACCTTGATTCCCCACGGCGCAAGTTCCTGCCGCAGCGAATCGGTTAGCCCTTCCATAGCAAACTTCGACGCATGATACGCACCCAACATCGGCCCAGCCAACCGCCCACCAATCGAACTAATATTGATGATGCGTCCTTTGGCCTGCCGGATGCAGGGCAGCAGCGCTTGTGTCACCATCAAATGCGCGGTGAGATTCACCTCAATTTGGCGACGGAATTCGTCAATCGGCAGGAATTCCAATGGCGCGGCCACCGCGATACCGGCGTTGTTGACCAGCCCGTCGAGGCCATTTTGCCCGACCACCTGCCGCACCGTTTCCGCAAGCTGTGCCACTTGTGCCGCATTGGTAATATCGACCATGACCGTTTGCAAACGCGGTGAGGCCGCCTGTTTCAGTTGGTCAGCGTCGGCTTGGCTGCGGACACCTGCCAAAACAGTGAAGCCCTTTTTATCCAGATGAAGCGCGGTCGCCCGCCCGATGCCTTTTGATGCACCTGTCACCACAATGGTTGTCATTTTCTTACCCTCGTTTGTGCTGTAACTTTGATGAAAACGAGTGTAAACTATGGAGTATAGTCCAGAGTCAAGAGGGCAATTTTCATGCTCATCAAAGAACTGTCCGAACGTGTAGGCATTAGCATCGACACCATCCGGTTTTATGAGAAGCAGGGTTTGCTCGACAATACCCACTTCGAACGGACTTCCAACCGTTATCGTCATTATTCGGAAAACGGTTTGCAACGCTTGTATTTGATCAAAATGGGGCAGGAAGCCGGTTTCACCCTGAGCGAGATGCGCGACACCATCCACGCATGGGAAACCGATGAACTCTCACCGGCGGAAAAAGAATATTATCTGTGCCGTAAGCTGGAAGAAATCGACCGGAAGATGCTGGCGATCAATAAAATCCGCGATTATCTTCAGACCAAGATTGATTTGATGCACCTAGAAACCGAATGCTACTAAACCATTTTCCGGCGGATCTTTTGGAGGTTGCATAACCTAAACGATAGCCTCTGTAGGCAGCTAAAGGTTATCCAGCCTCAAATTCAAAGTTGTAAATGCTCTTTACTTTCCCCGTTTATCAAATTCCACTCCAGAACTGAACGTCCGCTAAATTTCGCTAAAAAGATTGTCTTTTGTAGGGGAGCAACTATGTGGGCTTCCGCTTTTATGGACTTCATCGGATGAAGTCCTGAGAGACATTTTTGATTAGAGAATTAGATTTAGCGAGGCCTTTCTAAGGAAAACAATTATTTTTGAACTCCAATTAGTATGATAATAAAATATCGTGTGACCTATTTTTACTCCCTTCGTCGTTTCAGATATTTAGGTGCTCGGTTCCAAGTAACATCGCCGAACACGGTAGGGACAAGGGGAAAAATGAAAACAATTCAGAATCGGTTCAAACAGATCATCGCATCTTCCAATGCTGTCATTTATAGTGCCGAGCTTCAAGGTTCACACGCGACCACCTTTATTAGTGATAATGTCAAAGTACAACTGGGTTACGAACCACGCGAGTTTATGGATGACCCGAAATTCTGGTGCGGACACATCCATCCCGAAGATTCACAACATGTTTTCAATGCCATGAACCATGTGCCTAAATATGGATATTCATCTGTCGATTACAGGCTCCAGCATCAAGATGGCAGCTATCACTGGTTTCATCACGATTTGATGTGCAGCCGGGATAATGAAGGCAAACCTACCGAGATCGTCGGTTTTTGGGTCGACATCACCGAACGTAAGCAAATGGAACAAGCGCTGGAAGATAGCGATGCGAAGTATCGCGAAATCTTTGAAGCGGCTCACGACATCATCCTACTGATGGACAAAGATTGCAACATCCTAGAAGTCAATCATCGTGCCGAAATTTTATTGGGCTATTCCAAAGCTGAATTGCTCCAGATGAACACGTTGCAGCATCTAAGTGTGCCGGAAGACAGGGTAATGATGCAGCAAGTAAACGACGACTTAATTAAAGGTCGATGTCGAACTTACACCGTCCGCTGGAAGGCCAAAGATGGCAGTATTGTTCATTTTGAAGCGGCCTCGGCTCCACGCATTACGTCGGGTGAAGCCTTCATCTCGACAATCTGTACGCTGCGCGACATCACCGAGCGCAAAGGTGCAGAAGATGCCCTGAAGCGATCTGAGCGCCGCTTTACCACTGTCTTTGATAACAGTCCCGTTCCCACAGTTATCTCGCGGCTCAAAGATGGCCAGATCGTGGACATCAATGATGCCTTTCTGAAATTGCTGGGCTATGAACGAGAAGCGTTGATTGGATACAGCGTCAGCGAATTGAACTTGTGGGCGTTTCCAGAAAAGCGGTTTGATGTGACTAAGACAATCACTGAGAAAGGGCATATCCACACTTTTGAAATGCAAGCACGTACAAAATCAGGTGAATTACGTTACCTGTTAGAATCTGCCGAATTGATCGACTTGGGAGATGAAGCGCATATCGTGGTCATGTTGTACGACATCACCGAGCGTAAACAGGCTGAAGATGAATTGGCATCGCTATACAGGGCTACAGCCTATTTATTCAAGGCAGGTAGTCTTCTCAATCTGGGTCAGCAAATCGTGGAAGCCGTGGTTCGTGAGTTTGCATATGCAGATTGCGGTCTGCTGCTGGTAGACAAAGATGCGAACAAGCTCGTCCGGTTGGCTCGTACAGGCGAATATGCAGTCAGTACAGATGCGCCCCTCTACCTAGATGGTCTTGGGCTTGTACCCCATGCTGTACGCGCCGGAAAAATTGTTTACACGCCCGATGTTAGTGCTAATACAGATTATGCAACCAATGATTCTCGTACCCGATGTGAATTGGTGGTTCCGCTGCAAACCACAAAAGGGGTACTGGGTGTCCTCGACTTGCAAAGCGCAGACTTGAATGCTTTCAGCGAACGCGATGAGCGCATCCTCGTTGCTTTTGCCGAGCGAGCCGCTGCTGCAATTGAAATCATGCAGCTATATGAAGAAGTTAATCTTTCCGCGAGTAGGCTTGAAGGACAAGTTGCCCAACGGACGATGCAGTTGCAGCAGGCAAAAGAACGCATCGAAACCATCCTCAATAACACCGGTGATGCCATTGTTCTGTTGAACTCGGATGGAATAATACAGCAAATTAATCGCCCATTTAGCCAACTTTTCGGCTTCATTAGCGATGAAATATTTCATCAGCCGTTGCAGTTTCTGGTTGCACCCAACCAGACTGAAACTGTGATCCATGTTATACAATCTGTAACGGCAACCCGCGTACCCAACCGTATTGAACTGGTCATGCGCGATAAGGCGGGAACTCCGTTTGATGCAGATGTCTCATTTGCACCAGTTATGGATTACGACAGCCAAACGCCCAGTATCATTTGCAGCATCCACGATATGACACTGCGGAAGCAAGCACAAGAAGATCTCCGTTACGCCTTGAAGAAAGAAATAGAACTCAATCTGCTAAAATCGAGTTTTGTGTCGATGGTTTCTCATGAATTTCGTACCCCACTGGCAGTTATTATGACCTCAGCCGACCTCATTAGGCGCTACAGTGATCGAATGTCTGTTGAAAAACAGAACGAACAATTCGATAGAATCAACTCGCAGATATATCGTCTGACAGCGTTAATGGAGGATGTCTTAACGATCAGTAAGGGGGATATAACCGGCATAAAGTCTTATCCTGAAAAACTTGATTTAGAAGCCCTGAGCCGGTTAATTGTGGACGAAATACAATCGAGCGCAAAGGAAAATGAAATACAACTCACGGTTAGCGGTGATTGTTCCCAAGCGAACCTCGACCCTAAACTTTTTCGACAAATACTCTATAACTTACTTTCGAATGCCCTCAAATACTCGCCGGATAAAGGTATCGTTCGCATGGAATTATCCTGTAACCCCCAAACGGCCATTGTCCGAATTATTGATCAGGGAATTGGGATACCCGAAGCCGATCAAGTACATCTGTTTGAGGTGTTTCATCGCGCGGCCAATGTGGGCAAAATTCAAGGTACAGGGCTGGGATTGGCGATTGTGAAGCAAGCGGTTGAAGCTCAAAAGGGAACGATCACGGTTGAAAGTAAAATCGGAGCGGGCACAATTTTCACGGTTGTCATTCCAATTACGGCAACGAAAGGTTAAAGCAGCGATCACAAGTCTGCATCGTAGCGTGTATCATGACCCCAATATGGGTGTAAACTGAAGCGGGTTTTGGTTCGATGAATGCGTAAGTGATAATGCCGCGACGATTACTCCCTACTTTCGATAATGGCTTACTGCTGGCGGCCTTGCTGCCTTTAATTGCGATTCTCCCCACCTTCAACGGCGATCAGGTCATCAACACCGCTGATGGGGTTTTCCACGTCCACCGCATCTTCGCCATGACGACGCTGATGCAGCATGGCGATCTCTATCCCCGTTGGATACCTTATTTTCACCTCGGTTATGGCTATCCGGTTTTCAATTTTTACGCACCGCTGGCAACGTGGCTCGGTGGCTTGCTGGGCTTAATTGGCATCAGCGCACCGCTCGCCTTTAGTCTATTCATCGCGCTCGGTTGGATGCTGGGCAGCGCAGGTGTTTATCAACTGGCGCGGCGCTGGCTGCCCATTCCAGCGGCCTTGATCGGTGCGGCCTTGTGGTCTTATGCACCCTCGGCTTTTCAAGGTGTCTGGAATATCGGTAGCATCTCACAGTTGACGGCTTCGGCCTTCGTCCCGTGGCTGTTTTTGGCGATCATCCGTGCCGCCGACCAACCCGATAGCCGCCGTGTGAGTTTGCTCGGCCTGATCTTCGCTCTGATCTTACTGGCGCACCAACCGACCAGCGTCCTCGTTGGATTATTCGTTGCCCCCGGCGCACCGCTTTTATGTCTGTGGTTTGCCCGTCGCGATAAACGGTGGCTGATTCGATTTATCGCTGTCGGCGGCAGCTTACTGCTCGGTGCGGGCATCGCTATGATTTTCCTGCTCCCGATGGCGTTGGAAGTCTCATCGATTCAAGTTTCTAAAGGCGCGACCAATCTCGCCAATGTCCTCGCTGCCAGTTTCTTGCAGCCCTATCAACTCTTTCTGCCAGCCTCCGCGCCGGATTTGAGTGACCTCAACCGCAGCTTACCGGACAGCCTCGGCTTGATTACCGGTGTTTTAGCCGCCTTGGGACTCGTCGGCTTGCTCTATCGCCGCCAGTTTCGTTTGGCACTGGCATGGAGTGTTTGCGCGGCCTTCGTCATCTTCCTGTTATTACCCATTTCGACATCTTTCTGGCTGACCGTTCCCTTGTTAGGGCAGCTCCGCTTTCCGGGTCGAGTGCTGCGGCTTGGAGCCATCTTCTTTGGATTGCTCGGTGCCAGTAGCCTGTTACTCCTCCCTCGTCGATGGCAAGGTTGGGGCGCGGGAATCTTAGGTGTAGTCATCATCGCTACCGCCCTGCCGATTCTCTATCCCAGCCACGAACTTTTGGACTTCAGCCATCTTTCCGCCGCCGATTTCATCCGCTACGAGCAGAATACCTATTCCTTCGGTGGCACCAGCTACGACGAGTTCAAACCCATCTGGGGCGACCATGTGCCCTTCGATGTACCATCCGATGTCGATACTTATGTGACCGATCCGCTGCACATCAGCATCAAAGATTACGGCAACGCCACGGTCACACGCTTGGACGATCAACGTTTTCAGATCAGCAGCGCTCAACCCTTTGAACTGCGCTTCCGTCAATTTTATTTCCCCGGTTGGGCCGCCACCATTGATGGACAATCCACCGACCTTTTCCCAAATCCCGAATTTGGCTTGCTCAGCCTGAACATGCCCGCTGGCGATCATGTTCTCGCGCTCTCCCGCCCCGGCACCTTGGTCGAAAATATCGCACCGTGGCTGTCTTTAATCAGCGTGATAATTGCCCTCGGCTTATTCGTGAAACGAAGAACTCCCCCTCTTACTCCCCTCCCTGATACTTCGGGGAGGGGTTGGGGGTGGGGTGTCGCAACCACCATCATCCTCTTCGCCCTCATCAACCGCCTCTACATCCAACCCCAAACCGATTGGTTCCGGCTGCGTTCACCCTTGGAGAACCCCGCTGCCATGCAAATGCCGCTGCATATCAACTTCGGTGATGCTTATGAACTGCTCGGCTACACATTGAATCAAAACACAGTTGCGCCTGATGAAACCCTCAATGTGACTCTCTATTGGCGTGCGCTGCGTCCACTGCAAGGTTCATATGCGCCGACCGTCCAACTGGTCAATCCGTCTGTCAGTGAGGCATGGGGCACCACCAGCACCTTTTTCATTGGCGCAGCTTCGATCAATCACCAACCCGACACCTTCATATCCGACACCTACAAGCTGCCGATCAATGCCGATGCGCCACCGTATATCGGGCATATCAGTATCCAGTTGCGCGACTCGCAAGCCAACCAAATGCTCAAATTATCGGACGGTTCGGATCGCCTCATCTTGCCCGCATCGGTACGTATCACAGGTAACGGAATTGCTGCGATGAAACAATTGAATGTCAGCATCGCCAACAGCGTCGAATTGTGGTGCGCTTCAACCACTAGCGCTGATAACAAACTGACTCTCGCGCTTTATTGGCATGTGCTGGCACCACTGCCGCAGCCCGATTTGCGCGTGTTCGTTCACGGCTTGGATGCCAGCGGTCAACTGATTTCGCAGGGAGATGCGCCCCCGCTCGGTGGGCAATATTCACCAGCCGATTGGTTAGCAGGTCAAAACTTGGTTGACCACTACTCGCTTGCAGATGCCGACAAAATCAGCAAGATAGCTATTGGTATGTTCATCCCCGATGGCGCTCCACTGCCCATGATGCAAGACGGTCAACCCGCGCCGAATAATAGCCTCATCCTCTCGCCAACTGAGGCCGACTGCTACTCCCGTTAACCCCTTTGCGTATATGTTCTCATGAGAAAAATGAGTGGTTGTATTGTACGTCGTTTCCCCTCGCCCTGAGGGAGAGGGGCTAGGGGTGAGGGTTTAGCCACCACTTACTATTTGACCACTACCAAAATGATCATCACTCGTTCCCTCAAAAACGCATTTGTTCCCCCTCGCTGCGCAGCGGAGAGGGGGTAGGGGGAGAGGATTGACCGAAAGGAATCTCCAATGCACAAATGGATGTTGTTTTTGGTGATCGCTTGTTTGAGTGTTTCCAACAAATCGATTGCTCAGGATGCCACACCCGCCGCGCCCGAACGTGTGCTGGCAATATCAACCGTTCCCATCCTCGTGCCGCCGTTGACCTCCGATAATGCCATTGAACGTTACACAATCGCCATGAAAAAAGCCGACGATGCCGGTGTAAAAGGCAACCTCATCACCAAACGCTGGAGTGAACTCGAACCAAGTGCAGGTCAATATACGCTCGATGATTTCAGCGGCGACTTGAACTATCGCACCGCAACCTACTACTCAATCGAATTGGTTGGCATCCAAGTCTTGAATACCACCGCCAAAGAAACCCCGTCCGATTTGATGAAGGTGGCCTTCGATTCGCCGCAAATGATTGACCGTTTCCAAAAATTATGGGACGCGCTGCTGCCCCATTTGAACAAAAATGGTAACTACTCAGGTAGGGAGAAAAGGAGCAGCATGAAGGGCAGCAGAAAGGGCATCAAGCATGTTGACACCCTGTTTACGAGCGGTTGAGAGG
>JACDGI010000311.1 GCA_013821665.1 Anaerolineae bacterium | reverse complement strand
GCATTATATTTGCCCGCCTGTTCTTTGTGCTGTTCCCGCCGATCTCTTTGACGGCTGGCTGCGCGACGGCGGTGACGACCGATGTCTGCCGTGATGCCAATTGGTTCTTGCAAAACATCAGCAACTTGCAGCAAGGTCCGCTGGCAATTTGGAGCGGCGGCTTGAACATTTTCGGCGCGGTGGTGGGCGGCTTGCTCGGCGCTTACATCTATATTCGACGCAACAAGTTGGCGCTTGGCCCGTGGTTGGACATCGCGGCTGTGGCACTGCCTCTGGGACAGGCTATCGGACGTTGGGCCAACTTCATCAACCAAGAATTGTACGGTGGCGTGACCAACCTCCCCTGGGGTATCACCATCGATTCGGCTCACCGTGTCGCCCCTTACGGCAGCACTGTGAATTATCCGGTGGCGACGACGTTCTTCCACCCGCTGTTCCTGTATGAATCGCTGTGGAGTGTGCTGTTCTTCATCATTCTCCTGAACCTGTTCATTCGGAACCGCAAGCGCCTGTTCCCCGGTGACATCTTCCTGTTTTACATCATTGAATACGCTGTTATCCGTTTCCTGCTGGAATTCGTCCGCGTGGAAGTGAGTGTCATCGGCGGCATCAATTTGTGGCAGGGTGTGAGTCTGGTGGTTGGTGTTGGCGCGTTGGTGTTCTTCCTGTATCGTCATCGCCCCGGTGCGGTGGTTGTCGAACGCAGAGAAGATATGCCACGTCCAACGAAGGTTGAGGCTACAGAAGCTGAAGCGCCCACTGGCTAATATACCAGCATTCCTCACCGGAGTGTTCTTCAGTGATCCTATTGAACGGCTGCGTTACCGATGTAGCGCAGCCGTTATTTATTTTGAACCTCGCAGTGAAATCACCCGCCATATATTCACATTCGATTGGTGAAAGACGCTATGGATAATCACCTGCCAGCAGCCATTTTGTTTGATATGGACGATACGATCTTGGATGATACCAGCGGCGGTCCGGCCTGTTGGCAAGAAGCTTGCAACCATAACAGCGCCCAACTCAAACAAATCATGCCAGAACAGCTTTGTGATTCGATCCTGAAGCAAGCAAGCTGGTTTTGGAGTGACGTTGAGCGGCATCGTATCGGACGGCTTGACCTCACACAAGCGCGGCGGGAGATTGCCATTGGTGCGTTCCGGCAGCATGGTATTGAGGATTTTACTATCGCTCATGCAATCGCTGATTTTTATACCGCCAAGCGAGAGCAATTGATTCAGCCATTCGCAGGCGCACTGGATACGTTACAACACTTGAAAGACCAAAATATCCGGCTGGTGCTGATCACCAACGGGAATGGCGAGGCGCAGCGCCGTAAGATTGACCGGTTTAATTTGCAGCGCTTTTTTGAAAGCATCCTGATTGAGGGTGAATTTGGTGTGGGTAAACCGGATGAACGGATTTATCGCCATGCGTTGACCCAACTTGATCTACCACCGTCGGCGGTGTGGATGGTTGGCGATAACTTGGAATGGGATGTGGGCGCTCCTCAACGGCTGGGAATCTCAGGCATCTGGAATGATTTCAAAGCAAGCGGGTTAAGTCCGAGTGCAACGGTGCGTCCTGACCGCATCATTCAAGCGATAACTGAGCTGGTGATGTAAGCGCTAAAAGCAAACAGGGGATTTGTTACCGACAAGTCCCCTGTTTTTTTTGTTGATTGCAAGACGCTTACCGTGATTGCTAGTTGCTTTCATGAACTCTCCTCACCCCTAAATCCCCTCTCCACTTCGTGCTAGAGGGGACTTCAAGACCTCTATTTTCCCTTACAGTGCTTCTAATGAGATTTCTGAACGATATGAACTAGCAATCAGGGTACGCTTAGGTTTTCGCTGGTTCGGTTGGTGCGGGTTTCGGTTTGGTTTCTAACTTCAACACCACAATTCCCAGCGGCGGAATGGTCACATCGAGACTGTTCGGCCATTCGCCCCATGCCTCGGCTTTGGTCTGTACACCGCCATCATTACCCAAATTTGCGCCCCCATAAACCGATGAATCGCTGTTAAGCAGTTCCTTGTAAAAGCCCGCCGTCGGCACACCCAATCGATAACCATGATGCGGCACGGGTGTGAAGTTCATCGTCACCACCACGAAATCGGTTTTGTCTTTGGCAAAGCGCATATAACTAAAGGTGCTGTTGTCGGCATCGTTGGCTTGAATCCACTGGAAGCCCGACCAGTCGATGTCGCGCTCGTACATAGCGGGTTGGTCGGTATAAAAATGGTTCAAATCGCGCATCCACTTGAGCATCCCTTGATGCGTCGGCAGGTCGAGCAGTTCCCAATCCAGCCCATGCGATTCGTTCCATTCGCGCCACTGGCCCCATTCCTGCCCCATGAAGTTGAGCTTCTTGCCGCTGTGGGTATATTGATAACCGAACAGCAAGCGCAGAGTGGCGAACTTCTTCCACCAATCGCCGGATGATTTGGTCATCAATGAGCCTTTGAGATGTACGACCTCATCGTGGGAGAGCGCAAGCACATAATTTTCATTGAAGGCATAAAACATGCTGAAGGTGATTTTGGTGTGGTTATAACGCCGGAAAATCGGATCGAGCTTCATGTAATCCAGCGTGTCGTGCATCCAGCCCATATCCCACTTGAAGGTGAAACCCAAGCCGCCCATATAAACTGGACGTGAAACATTGGCCCACGAGGTGCTTTCTTCAGCAATCGTTACCGCACCGGGGCATTCCGCCGGAATAACGGTATTGAACTCGCGGATGAACTCAACGGCTTCCAGATTTTCTGGCCCGCCGTATTTATTCGGCACCCACGGTCGATTTTCGCGGGAGAAGTCGAGCCGTACCATGCTGGTGACGGCATCCACGCGCAGCCCATCGCAGTGATAATGCTTGAGCCAGAACAGAGCGCTGCTGATGAGAAAGTTGCGGACTTCGTTGCGCCCGTAATTGAAAATTAGCGTGCCCCAATCGGGGTGTTCACGTTGTATGGCGTTTTCATGCTCGTACAAGTGCGTTCCATCAAAATAGTTGAGGCCGTGTCCATCTTTGGGGAAGTGCGCGGGAACCCAATCGAGGATCACACCGATGTTATTCTGGTGGCACACGTCCACGAAATACATAAAGTCTTTGGGTGTGCCGAAGCGGCTGGTGGGCGCGTAGTATCCGGTAACGAGATAGCCCCACGAGGCATCATCAGGATGTTCCAACAAGCCCATCAGTTCGATGTGGGTATAACCCATATCTTTGACGTAACCCACCAATTCGTCTGCCATCTCGCGGTAAGTCATGAAACGATTATTTTCTTTGCGCCGCCATGAACCCGGATGCACCTCATAAGTGGACATGGGGGAAACCAGCGGATCACGCTTGCCACGCTTTTCCAACCAATCAGCATCCTGCCACTCGTAGCCGTTAATCTCGGCTACCACCGAGGCATTATGTGGACGGACTTCGCTGTAAAAGGCATACGGATCGGACTTCTCGATCTGGAAGTTATTGAAGAGGCTCTTAATGTGGTAACGGTAAATCGCACCCGCGCCAATGTTGGGAATAAACAGCTCCCAGATGCCGCTGTCCTTCACCGGCTGCATGGGATGAACCCGCGCGTCCCAATTGTTGAAGTCACCGATGACGCTCACGCGCTGCGCGTTGGGTGCCCATACGGTGAAGTTCACACCGGTTACGCCTTCGAGTGTGAGGATATGTGCGCCGAACTTCTCGTAGCTGTAGAGATGTTTGCCCTCGCGCAGCAGATAAATGTCAAAATCGGTCAACTGCGACGGAAAGGCATAAGGATCACCGAATGTTTCCTCATGCCCGTTGTAGGTTGTGGCCTCAAAATGATAGCTGCCCGCAGGCCACTTGCCCTTCACGCTGGCTTCGAATAAACCTTCGTCACGAGTCCGTGGCATACCGAGTTTTTCGCTGCTGTCGTTACGGACGATGGACAGGCTGGCAGCGGTCGGACGCATGACACGGATAGTGGTTGATTTTCCGCCTTTATTGAGGTGCGGGCCAAGGATGTCACCGGGTTTGCCGTGATAACCGTTGACCAGTGCGTATATGGATTCGAGGGGTATTTCGGTTGGCATAGTGCTTCACCTCTACACACGATTGATATGGATTCATGGCGCTGATTGTAGAGGATGTTACCTGTTTGGGCGAATGCCGTTATGGTGAGTTTTCACTAGGTAGATGGGACTAAGGTACTGCGAAACATTTTGCACTTTTGACCGTCGGTAAGGATAGTTTGGCGTAAAATGCTTCAGCCCAGCCTTACAAGCGGCAAATTTAAGCTGAATTTAAGATCGATTTGAAGTCGATTTTAACCAGACAGTCATGTTTTTGATGGATACTATGCTCGGAATGAAACACATGTCAGAGAATTGGAGAAGTTGTTATGGCCCCCTTAGATCGCCCAAAACGGATGCTGGTTCGCACCTCACTGGTTGCTGGCAGTACTGTCGCCACTTTAATCGGCGCACAAACTTTAATCACAATCGATAATCAAAATCCGGCGTTGAATTTGTCCGCCGACGCATCAGCAGCCGAGATTCAAAACACAGTGGCTCCTCAAGCCGCGCTGCCCACCGTGGTACCGACCGCAATCGTGGTGCGTGCTTTACCAACCATTCAGATTGCACATGTCGCACCCAGCATTAGCATTGTACGCCAGTCGGGATCGACCAATAATCTGGCAGCCCAGACTATAGCCGAACAGCCGACCGCTGTGCCGACGCAGGCCGTCATACAACCACCGGCACCTGTGCAAATCGCTACCGCCGCCCCGATTGTTGTTCAGCAGCCGTCTAGCCCGCAGGTCAGCGCACCTTCCTCAAACAGCGTGCAGCAACAACGTCCACCCAGAACGCATTCCAGCCGTTGAGGTAAGCGCGGGATATCCGTTTTTGTTTCCATAGGCTTCGATTTTGAAAGGAATATGTCATGAAACGCTTAGTTCTTTTTGTACTAGGTTGTGTATTCGCTTTGATGGTTGCGCCGACATTGGCACAAACACCTGCGGGTGAGGTTATTTTGCTGGACGACAGCACGCCATCCGTCACTGCCAATGTCAGTCTGCCGCTGAATGCGACGGGTGTTGTCTCGCTGAATTTGAACAATGCCTCGGTCACGGTTACGGATAGCAGCGGCAAAGCCATCTTCCAAATGTCCGATGGACGCGTACACAACATCGAACTGAGCATCGTACCGAATTCCGGCGCACAGATCATCAAGGTTGAACGGCTGCCGGGTGTGGCACAGGCTGGCGTGAGCATTACCGCACTGTCTGAACTCTCCAGCAGCGGAGCAACCGCGCAATCGGTGTCTACCAATTCGCTGACGACCAATCAGGAACAGTCGCTTCAGTTAGATGCTACTAAACCCGGTGCGACCGTCCAATTGAACATTCCGGCGGAAGGTACCGGTATCATCACCAGCACTTATTTCGGCTCAAATGTGACATCGCAACTGTTGGATAACAATGGTTCAGTGGTGGCTACCTCTTTCGGTGGTGCCATTGATGGCATAAAAATGGTTTTGGATGGTGGTAATTATGGGATGACGTTGGTGGGCAATAACCTTTCCAACCCGATTACTGCCGGTGTGCAAGTGATGCCCGTTAGCGCTGCGAACTTTGTGGCCTTACAACTTCCTGCTGCGACTCAAGTGCCAGTGGTCTTATCTGCACCGGCAACGGCAGTACCTCAAACCGTCGCAGTTGCTTGCACCGCCACCGTAACCGGTACAGCCGTCAATTTACGCACAGGCCCCGGTACAGGCTATGAGGTGATTGCTTACGGTCATCAGAACGAAACTTATCCGGTGGGCGGCACCAATCCGGAACAGAGCTGGGTGGTGGTCGGTTTGCCGAATGGCTCGGCGTGGGTCACGAAAACGCTCATCAGCCTAAGCGGTGCTTGCGATAATCTGACCGTCTTTAATATTACGCTGCACAACTCCCAGCCCGCACAGATTATAACGATACCGAGTGCGAATACGATTAATGTTGGCGCATCCCAATCCAATAATAATAGCGGCAGCAGTGGATCATCCGGCGGCCAAAACGAAGGTCAAGGTGGTGGCGACGACTAATGATCCCGGACTGCTTCTAAACTGAAGTAATTTGTCATAAAAACAGCGCGGATATTCACTGGAATACCCGCGCTGTTCATTTCAAATGCTTGATTTACGAATGCAGCGTTGCTACGGAACTATCGGTATAGTGTTGATGTCACCTTCGACCACGCGCACCCATTGTGCGGCGACCCATCCGGTCGTACCCTTCCAGATGACCTGATACCAATCGTTGTAACGGGTGCGTCCGATGATGGCTACCGCGCCGCCCCATGTCACGCGTCCAATTTGTTCCGAGCGGACATCGTGCTGCGCCCGTAGTTTGAGTGTACCGACAGCTTGCGCCACCACGCCGGAAGCCGCTGCCGGATTACCGCCGAGGACAAAGTCACTCACCACCGGCGCGTTAAATTCATTGGTGTTGAAATACAGATAGTAACCAAGCGCCCAACCTTGTTTGCCGCTGAGTTGCAGCAGGAACCAACGCGCATGTTCATCACGCCCGATGACCGCATAGGTTTGTCCACGCAGCACACTGCCGATACGATCCGCAAAGGCTGACGGCCCCGCACGAACATTCAGGACAGGCGCACGAATAATAGTCGCGGTCAACGCGCCACCCGGAATCGGAGGGAGTCCGGTAGGAGCAGGTGTCGCCGTTGGCCCCGGAGTAGGTGATGGGCCAGCCGTTACCACGCCACCCGACAATCCCCATTGGAATTGCAGAACTGCTTGGTCGATGCCTTCAAAATATTCAACTGTGATGCTGTGCGGCCCAGCGCTTAAAGTCGTGCTGAAGGTATCTGCTGTTAATACCCGACCCACGAATTTATCTAACAGTAGTGCGCCATCAATCTGGACACGAATACCATCGTCTGACGAGGCTGTGAAGGTATAGGTTCCGGCAGCAAAAGTCTGCACCGAAGTGAAGCGTGCCGAGAAGTTATCGGCTGGCATACCAGGTACAGGCACCCCGTTAATGATGGGTACGCCCGTGCCCCAATTGAAGTTCAACCCCTGAATGTTGCTAACAGGTACACCGGTTCCAGTCAGATTATTGCTGGCAAAAAATGTGCCCGTCCAATTCGTGCCAAAATCTTGTGCTTGAATCATGCTGGCGGCTGAACTGAATACCAGTACAACCAGCATCACGATCAGGCCGAAAACGCTTGCTCGTTTTTTATTCATATGACCTCCATTCACACGCCACTCAGGTAACACGATCTGTTTGATGTGTGATCCCAATAAACATCAATATGCCCTTAGTATAACCATAATTGACGTTCCGCGCAGAGGACTTCGGTATATTCTGTGATGTTTTCTGCACGAGTTCGTGTATTTACGGTTGTCAGTCGTCAGATAGTGTAGAATGATAGCGCATTTTGCTGAAGCGCTTTACCGAGGGAAGAGTTATTATGCATACGCTGCATGAGCCGCAAACCAGCCGCACCGTAAACCCCAACCTGACTTTGAGTGTCATTATCCCCTGTTTTAATGAAGCCGAATCGATTGAAGAAGTTCTTGGGCGTGTAGAAGCGGTGGGCATCGCTGACGAGATTATCATCGTGGATGATGGCTCAACTGATGGAACCCGTAACATTCTGGCGCAAATTGAGGCCGAAAATCGACCCAGCGTGCGTATCATTTATCATGAGCATAATCAGGGCAAAGGTGCAGCTATCGTCACCGGTTTTGGCGCTGCTACCAGCGATGTGTTTTTGATTCAAGATGCGGATTTCGAATATGATCCGCGTGAATATCCGACGCTTCTCAAGCCAATTGAAGAGGGCATTGCTACGGTGGTCTACGGTTCGCGTTTCTTAGGTGGCCCACGCAAAGCCATGAACTTCTGGAATATGGTGGCAAATCGTGGTCTGACATTCGCGACCAATATTCTGTATAACGCCATCCTCAGCGACATGGAAACCTGCTACAAAGTCTTCCGTGCTGAAGTCGTGCAAGACATGCGTATACGCTCGCGCCGCTTCGACTTTGAGCCGGAGATTACCGCTAAGGTTCTCAAGAAGCGTATCCGTATTTACGAGGTGCCGATTTCCTATAACGGACGCGAATGGGACGAAGGCAAAAAGATCAAATGGACGGATGCGCCTATCGCCTTATGGACGCTCATCAAATATCGGTTTGTTGATTAGGCTTTTTTCGATAGTGGTTGCAAAGTGCGTGATGGATGCGCTTTTTAGAGAACGGATGAGGCACGCCTCATCCCTACAATTTGATCGGCACATCACGTACTACATGACCGCCACCTTTTTCGACCTGAAAATGGAGATGCTTAGATGACTGTTGATCCCCAACTTACACCTGAAATCATCCGCGAATTTGTGATCGCCTCCCATTTCAATCTCGAAAAAGTCCGTACCCTATTGGCCGACCAGCCCGCACTGCTCACCGTCCGGCATAAATGGGCGAGGATGATTATGAGGATGGACTCGGCGCGGCTTCGCATGTTGGCAACCGCCCTATTGCCGAATTCTTTTTAGAGCAGGGTGTACCGTTGAGCATTTTTGCGGCTGCCATGCTCGGACGCAGCGCCGATGTTGCGGCCTTTATCCAATCGGATGCGGCACAGGCTAATGCGCGGGGCGCTCATGGTATCCCACTGCTGTTTCATGCCGCCTTCAGTGGTGATACGGCCTTGACCACTTTATTGCTGGATAATGGGTGTAACGAAGGTTTTGATAACGCGCTGCACGCCGCCATCATGGGTGGGCATGTCGATATGGTCAATTGGCTGTTGGCCCACGGCGCGGATAATCTACAGGTCTTGAATTATGAAGGTAAAACCCCGCTCACCAAAGCGGTTGAACTCGGTCATACAGCTATCGCCGACACCCTGCGGAATCATGGTGCGCTGGAATGAATCGTTTCTTTATTTGGGATAATCTCTTTATTTCGGATTGCGCTACAAGGTAAACAC
>JACDGI010000310.1 GCA_013821665.1 Anaerolineae bacterium | reverse complement strand
GCCGTAAGGTTCGGTCAATGTCGTCGAGCGTGACTGCGGTTAAGTCTCCCCCTGCCCCATGCACCCATTCCAGTAAGGGCAAGCGAATGTGCGTGTTCCCGCCACCGTTTTGAATACTCGATTGTGGGAGGTCTGCTGGATTGAAGGCTCCGTTATGCAGTCGGAACACATTAGCCGTATATGCGCCTGCATCGAGCAGCACGACATCACCTGCCAGCTTACCCGCCAATGCCGATTTGTTACCGCTGGCATCCAACATGAAGCATCCGACCGCTGCATAGCCTTCAGGCAGCACATTAACGCTGTCATACACCCATTCTCGCGGCTTCTTATCGTCTTTCAGCTTGATTTCCACACCCTGTTTGCTGTAAGCATCCTGCATGGGCTTTCTCAGGTCGTTGTACATGGCCGGTGGACAAAGCAAAGTCAGATCCACACCGCCGGATTTGACACCGAGCCGCGCCAGTGCATAGGCCGTCAAGAATTGATGATGTTCGCCCCCATACCGATTGATTCCCATATGCCGGTCAATACCCTGCCGGTTGACGAGCAGTGCATCATCACCGACCGCATAGGTGTTGTCATGCCAAACTGCTGAGGTGAAATCCAGTTCATGACCTTGGCCGAGACCAAGTGTCTTGGAGGTGATCCGGGCGCGGATACTGGGAAAACTGATGGATTTCTTCGATCCAGCCAGCATGGCGGCTGTGTTGCCATTGCCGCAATCGACGGACGCGATTTGTGTGTTAGAATTTGCCATAGTTAGGCTACCTCAATTAGCCTGATTAGAAGCCCCGTTGACCACCAGCGGGGTTTTCGATTCTCATTGGAACATACTCAGGAAATTATCCGCGATGTCTGATGCACTCACAGTAGCCGATTGTTGCTTTATTTCAGCTATAGGCGGTGCCGGTAATGGAATGAGCGGTTCATATTTGATGGATTGCCCTGCCCCGATGCTTACTGGCATCTGCTGTTGGCGCAAGATTTCCATGAACTGCTCCAGCGCTTCGGCAGTGCTGGGGGCAAATTGGGTTTTGTACTGCGGAAACTTTTCAAAGAGCGCTTCCAAGTTTCCATTTTCAAGCGCATAAAAGAGTGTCACAGCATCACGAATCATTGTAACCTCACGGCGCTGCGACTTGGCATAGTCCAAAACTTCCTGCACATGAGCATCTTGTGGATGATCGACTCGCAATTGGAAATGACGTGTTGTGCGCTTGATTTGCTTGCGTTGTTTGGTGGATTTCTTCTTCGACATTTTGGAATCAACCTTTAGTGTGTGTCGCATATAGTGTTACATGTAGGGATACAGTATCCTACTATGACCTTCATTGCTATAGAACGAGCCGAACGGCAGATTAGAGATTGAAGGTCTTTGACCAATATAAAGGTTACTATTGGCATACATGACGATGTACATGTTAGGATAGATGTATGCATACCACTGGACAACTCGCCACCGCCTTCGCAGTCTCCGAGATCACCATCAAACGATGGATAACTTCGTTTGGGGAATTTTTCTCGCAATCTGCTCAGCCAGATCGTGGCAAAACGCGCATGTTCACCGATGAAGATGTGGAAGTGCTTGCCAAAATTGCAGAACTGCGGAATCTGAATCGAACGGAACAAGAAATTCATGCAGCATTGAAGCGTGGGGATCGCGGTGTTCCGCCCACTGGTCGTGAGATCACAGTCATCACCAACAATCAAATTACTCAAGCACTCACCATAGCAACTCAGGAAATCGAAAAGTTGAAACTCGAACTTGAAAAAGTACAGGAACGGGCCATTCGCGCAGAAGGTCGTGAAGATCTCCTTCGTGAAATGCTGAAGGAAAAAGAAGCCGAAATTGCGCGGCTTCGTGATGGTCACGGTTGATCTGCGTATATTTTCGCTTGCGAGCTGAAATTCCAAGAAGGGGTAGGGCAGTCATTCTGTTTTGCACCCCGATTTATACATATCAGGCTTAGAAGTCTAAGCCAACAAATCATCCTCAATAACCTTGTAATACGACACCGGGCCGCGAAATAAGTTGGCTCTCAGCTTGCCATCCATAATAGCTTGGCGAATAGTTATTGTGGGGAATGGATGATCAGTGGTCTTCAGAAGTGTTTCAGCCTCTTTATGAGTCATTGATTTGATTTTCATGCCCATTCTTTCAATTCAACGAAACAACTTTCCTCGGAGAGTATCAGATATGATACTCGTTAGATATTAAACACATTTAACCCATAGCTTTTCAGGTGAGCAGGGCAGCGAATTTGTGCTTGGTTAAGGGTCTAATTCTTGTCCATGCTCCAACTCAAACATCAGATTCACACGCCAAATCGCGATAGCCATTGCACTCAATCAAGAGTTGGGGTTGTGAATTTTGCGTTTGGGTTGGGTTTTCATTTGACTATAGAGTCTTACAATAATTACAGAAAGCAATGTATGAGGTTAAAAATGGGTTACACAATCCAATGGGATAATGCAGAAAAAACAGTGGTATTGCAACAATACACGGGCAACGCCATTAAAGATGATCTTTATCATTTAGCTGAAGAATCATCCCTAATGTTAAAAAGCGTCACGCATACAGTTCATATCATTGTTGATGAGCGTACTATCAAACTTACGTTAAGTTCTACCGATATTAAGTATCTTGAAAAATTCGTTCCACCAAATCAAGGAGCTGTTATTGTAGTTATCGGTAAAAATGGCGCGGCCTACAAGAAACTAATACAAAATATTGGCAAAGCACTGGCTCCAAAAGCCTTTAAACAGACTTTCTTTACAGGAACTCTTGAAGAAGCAAGGGAGCTATTACAAGTGCAATTCGAGGTGGCTTATCCTCAAGGTGTTTCGTCCTAGCCATAGTTAGCAATTTCTAACCGTCCGCTTTCGGCAGTCGTGCCCGCGATGCTATCCTAGAAATAGCGTTCTAGATAACAGGGTAGCATCATGGCAACACAAGAACTCGAAACCTTTAACATTCAGGGTAAACAGTATTTCATGCCTTACCACGCGGCCAAATGGCTGCGGATACCGCTTGGCGACTTGGAAGGGCAGATCGCGCTTGGCAAACTCGAACTTGTGCGGGTTGAGGATCGCGATTTCATCGAACTGGAAGCTCTGAAAGCGTATGCGGGGAAGCGGAAGTGACCGGCGGTAGGGTTATCAGGGGTGGCTCAATTTATAACAGGTAAACGATTAGTGAAGCACATATTCCCTCCATACTCTTAGCAACGCATTTTTTATGATTGCTGTAGCTATAGTTTTCTAATTGCCTATGTAAAAATAGTCCAGTTAGCCCCTCAAAAACCGTAAGCAATACATGACAATTTGAGATGGAGTTTTAAGTCTAAACTGTATTCTTCTGAGGTGAATATGATCCACATAATTGGTGTTCAGCCTGTCGGCATTATTCATTCATTAGGAGGCACCAGTTTTTATTATGGTATTCAGCCCAATGCAGTTCAAAAATTAAAAGCTAACGCTGAATTTGCGGTCGTATATAGTTCTGTTGATAAAGATGCTTGGCATCTAGTTCGTTTCAGTGTCATAGAAGATCAAAAAGATTATGCTATTCTTGAAACGCGAGAACTAGAATCGGCGGAAGTAGCTTATCTTGAAGGGGAATTAAATCCCTCTAAGCAATCCCAGCTTGATTATCCAATAGCCAGCTAAAGCGGCACGTCACACACCGATTCCCTGCACCGGTTGCGCGCAAGCTTCTAGCTTACGCGCGGCCTCGGCTGCCTGCGTGTCCCAGCGAGCGAGGAGGGCGGTGGGAGTCAAATTAGACCTCGACTTGTTAGCAAAATCAGCATGAGTAGTGCCCCAATAAATAACCCTATGATGAGGCCATTGCGCATTGACTTAGTCATTAATACACCCCTAAATCACGTCATAGGCCTATTCTAGCGCTTTTGGCCGCCTGCGCTTCCAAGTACCCTCAACAGGTTCCAGAAATTCCAACAATGCTACCAACAGTGAGCGCTATAGCATAAAGAAAGTACAAAAAGCCCGCTCACGGCAGCCTCGCACTATTCGCCAATTGGCGACAACACCACCTTGCCACCCCGAATCCGAGGGATTCCGGCCTGCTGTTATCGGCTAGACTTGTGAGCAGTATTCGTGAAGAGAGCAGGGGGAGTGTGGTGGAACAGCTTACATCAAAGTAGGGGATAGCTTCATACTATCGGTCAGAGCTTTTGCTAGGACGGCGGACAATTCTTCACGGGCTGTTTCCATACCAAACGCTGCTGCGGCAAGATATGCCGTTTGCTCAGGTGGAGCATCCTCTTCAAAATTTTCTAGTACTTTACAGAGAATGACCAGATTGTCCCAACGATCAATTAATGTAAAGAGCTGAGTAATCAAATCTGTGGACACATAGGCTCCATATTCAATCTATAGGCTTATACTTTTTTGGCGTTCATTAGCGATCAATTCACGGGCCTTTTCCAGTGTGGCACTCATACGATATTTATTTTTCCATCCCGGAACAATCCTTGAACTCACTTGCATCAGGGATAAAATAAAACCATTGGATGTCACCACCACAATAAGGCCTAACTTCTGATTGTCTTGCTTAAGGACTGCGCCTGAGTGCGAAAAAGCGCTGCCTTGAGGAATAATGCTATCCACAAGATGCGCGATAATATCCACCTGATGATTAACCGTTAAAGATAAATCGGTCGATACTTTCACCGCATTATAAAAATCATCCCATGACCAGCGTTCGTATCGAACATAGATAATGGTTTTATCCGAATTATCCCACTCAACTGAAAAAGGCATGACAACAACCTTTACTCGTAAAAGTACCTATTCACTCATTGTAATACTTAGACATATTCTGTTGAATTGAGCTTATATGGTTTACGAATTATTCATTAATGGAGCACAAGTCTTATTTATAAATGAGACTATTCCCCTCATCTCGATACCCCGCAACCACGAGCCAACCAGCACCCCGACACCGGGCAACCGATGCACCCGTTGGCGGCGGTCGAGCGAGCGCCACCCGCGATTGAGGTGCGAGATATTTAGCTTGCTGCCCACAGAAGGTTGTCAGACAAAGGCGGTAGGGCAGGTGTAGGACACTCGCATCTAAAAGGGCTATTACCCTTAAGCAGCACTCAAGGTTATTACACCTTATACTTGGGCTAATGGTCTTTATAGTGGCAAGAGGTAGTCAATGACTGTTGATATGGCTTGGTCTGATGCGTCTGCAACAATTATGCTTTGCAACAGTCAAGGCAGTTGGACTTGGGAAGAATATCATGCAACGCTCAGCGAGATTGTAAAGGTATTTAATCAGGTCGATCATCGCGTAGATTTGATTATTATGCGCGGCGAACAAGCTACCATGCCCACCGGTTCACCCATGCCACATTTTCAGCGCGCTCTACGAATCATGCCATCTAATGTGGGCTTGGTCGTTCTCGTGAACACGAACGCCAATGGTTTCGCCCGTGCGCTGGTTTCTATGTTCTCAAAGCTATTTGTCACCAAAAATCACGCGACACTTCTTATTGTAGGCTCACTTGAGGAAGCATATTCCAAAATTGCCCAACATCGCGCTGAAAGCAAACTCGCTGTATAGGATAAACACCGAGAACTGGTGACCAGCAACCGGGCAACAAAAAGCCCGCGCGTGGGCGGGCTTGCGGTGGTCGGTTAACCGTATCAATTATTACAGGCCAGCCATTTTCTAACCTCTTTTTCCATTTGTTCTATAGCCTCGGCTTGGGTCACGCCAATGCATTCACCTATTTCAGGTTCTAAAAATTCAATGCGTACTTCATTAGCACCCATTTTGGTTAACGATACAACCCTTGCCATGTAATTATACAAACCAACAGGCGGATTTAGCTTCTGTACCCCAATGATGTAATCATATTGATTATCCATTTTTACTCCTTATTACCGGAGTTTATTTGAAAATGGGATCTCGGTTTTAGGTCAAATGATCCATTTTTTGTTGGGTTACTCGGAGGCTTCCAGCTTACGGGCGGCCCCGTCTGCCTGTGCATCCCAGCGAGCGAGGAGGGTGGTTAGGCCTTATTGCTGTGATACATCACGTTTTGTCTTACCACTTGGAGAAGTGGACTCTTTTTTGTCAGTAGAGGCTTGTGAAGTCTCACTTGAGCTACGGTTCTTAGAAGTCTTTTGAGTGGGTAATTGGGAGTCGCGATCATAAAATGAGCCTTGCCCAGATCTGAATTCACTGTCGTAATCCGATACCCCTAAACTTCCAAGCTCAGATTGATCATCACTATGATGGTTAAATGTGTCTACTTGGGACGAATCTGGCTCATCATTTTGATTGGATGTTTTTTTATTTTTAGGCATATATGCTCCTTGTCATTTGGCTCAATTTACTTTTAAGCATAAATTCTTTCGAGCAGAGGTCATGATACAAGTAACCCATTGTCGATGAGCTATATGGTCAGACTGATTGTTCCTTCATAAACTCTACAATTAGCATCACAATCGTGTCCTACGCCTATTCTTGCGTGTTTGACCGCCTCACGTCCCAATTCCTGTGCTGAATACTTAGCTCATCCTCACTCAATTTCAGATGGCGCGACATGTAATCCCGATACCCCGCGACCACCGGCCAGCCAACACCCCAACACCGGTTGTCCGGTGCAGCAAGACAGACGCATGACGTGCCAGCCAATTGGCTGGCTGCGCACAAAAGGTTATCAGACAGACACGGTAGGTCAGGTGTAGGACACTCGCAAATTGCAATAAATGTTTATAGGTCTGGAAAGTGAGTGACAACATCTATTAAATTTGCGGGGCGACCGGTTGTAAATACCCCTTGAACGACTAGTCCTGTACCTTTGACAATTGGATCATGTCCTACAGCAGTTAAATTGATCATAAACGGTGTTCGAGTTTCTGGCTTCAGGAGTATGCTTTTTACGTGTCGGTGCCCCCTGAGCCATCTGCACTTCAATGGTCACCTCAAAAAATCCATCTTGATTCACAAAAAATTCAAAAATAGCACTAACAGCATCGTTAGTAGCTAACTGATCCAGAAAAAGTCCAGCAGCATTTCCTACTTTAAAAACGCTATCGCTGGTTGAATATGTAGTGCTGATACCTTTCATTCTTGGTTCTCTTATATCAGCAGCGGGTGTGATCGGAAACCATGTTAATAAAGCCTCTACTTCAAGGCTATAGCCTGTAAGCAAGCGAGTGATTAAATCTTCTACAGAGGTCATTGAATTTTCCCCTTTTATACTAATAACGTAACTACTCAGGTAGGGAGAAAAGGAGCAGCATGAAGGGCAGCAGAGAGGGCATCAAGAATGTTGAGCCCCTGTTTGCGAGCGGTGGAGAGGTAGCTGCGGATGAGGCAAAAGCAGTCGGCACCCGAACGGGTACGAAAGCAACCCGAGATTTTCTGCTGAAGTTTCATCATGCGTAAATCGCGTTCCGCCTGATTATTGTCAAAGGGGATGGTCGGATCGCGCCAGAAGGCGAGAATGGCATCTTTGTAGGTGCGAAAACGTGCCAAGAGATTTTGGGCGGGCGTGTGTTTAGGACGACCCCGTTTGCCCGTGGCAGGCAGGGCGGGATTAGCGGTCAGACCGTGTTCCAAGAGACGATCATAGTCCTGCTCATAACGTTGACGCTCGTGTTCAGAGAGGGGGTGAGCGGTGTCTTGGAAGTGCTTCATTTTGAGGAGTAACTGCGCCAATTGTTCAGCCCAGTCTTGTTGGTAATGCTCACTCAGAAAACGGAGTTCACGCAGATGATGGGCGTTGCACAAAGCGTGCTGACAAGTTTCAAACTGCCAGTAGGAGACAAAAGCGTCATGCACCACCCATCCTTGAAAGTCGGGTAGGATATCCATCGTTCGCATGGCGACTTGACTGCGTTTGTTGTGCACTCCATACAGCGTTAAGGAGGGTGTACTGACCACATGCAACCACTTTAACTGTCCCTGTACGCGGGTTCCGGTTTCGTCACAGTGGATGAGGGCACTGCTTTTCAAGTGCTGCTGGATGTGCTCCACACTCGCCTCTACCGCTGTCGCGACTCGCTCATTAGCAGCGATTACTGCCGCCTGACTCGGTCGCTGTCCATAGACTTCCCCCAATATTTCGCAGGTGCGTTGCAAGGGGAGTAATTGGTAATTGTTCAGGTACACCATTTGCGCTTGCAAGCCTGTCCCATACTGCACCGCTTGGCTTACCCCCTCTGGAAATTGTGCTTTCACCTGTTTGCCACAGTTGGGGCAACATTTGATGACCGCTTGATGTTCGGTCACTTCCAAGCGCACACGCGGCACTTCAACCACTTGGCGTTTCTCTATCCTCAGCGCGGTCACTGTATTGAGATTGATCCCACAATGGCTGCACTGCTCCACCTCATGCCGCATCACGCGATCCGCTATTTCGGCTAACTTGAGCGTCTGTCCCTTGTGTCCAACCTGCCCGCCATTGGCTCGTTTCCCACGCTCGCGCAGGCTCGTGGTTCGCCGTTTCTTCAACCCATCACTGCTCGGTGGTTTGCCGCTGTTATGACTGTCCTTTGCCAATTGGTCTTTCAACCGCTGGATTTCTGCCGCCATCTCCTTCAACTGTGCCTGCATTGCCACAACCAATACCAGCAAGTCAGCTTTATCCAGCCCTTGTAGCTGTTCTATCCTTAACGGCTCGTCTGCTTGTTTCATGCGGATGACTCTATCCCGTTTTTATCTTTTTGGGTACTTTTCCCTACCTGAGTAGTTACCTAATAACACCATTTTAACGTAAATCCATAAATAATAATTCAAATTAAACCCTAGTAAATCATTGGCAGGTATAGATTAGACCACTGATCAAAAAAATCAACGCTCTAAAATTAGTGCAGCTTGGGTAAGACTTTGGTCTACGCGCCAACCGAGAACCGATACCGGCAAACAGGCAACAAAAAGCCCGCGCGATGGCGGGCTTGGAGATTGGTGAGCTGGTTAGTTATTTAGCAAGTCTATAAACTCGTCTACAGTTAAG
>JACDGI010000309.1:7686-9005 GCA_013821665.1 Anaerolineae bacterium | reverse complement strand
CGGCCTATGTGCTGCGTGTGACAGGGCAGGTATTCTTCGGTGAGTTTGACGCGAAAAAGTATCCTGAAGTGGGCGACATCGCCATTACCGACCGTATTATTTTGATACTGCTCGGTGCGCCGCTGCTGATTATCGGGCTGTATCCGACGATCATTTACCCGATGATTACCGCCGGGGTGCAACCTGTATTGGCTATGCTCGGAGGGGGTCACTAACTGTGAATGCAACGTTTGGACTAGGTCCAAGTTTACTCGTCGTTTTGCCGGAGTTAGGGTTGGGCGCACTCAGCTTTATCGTGCTGCTGCTCGACCTGCGCTGGACGGAAGCACAGCGCAAAAATATTGCGGTCGTCTCTGCCCTTGGCTTAGGGCTTCTGGCGATTGTTACCCTCATTTTGACACCCGATGTCATTAAGCTGGTTGCGACTCAAGCCAATCCGAATATCTCCCCGGATGTGCTCAAAAGCATGTCATTCTGGGGTGGCATGATCCGCTACGACTCGCTGACCCACATATTCAAAGTAATGGTGTTGGCAGCCGGTGCGATTACCAGCTTGATTGCATCCGATGTCAAAGGCATTGGACGTAAAGGTGAGTTCTACATCATCTTGATCGTCTCGTCGCTGGGTATGGTGTTGATGGCCGGTGCATCCGACCTTATCATGGTCTTCCTCGCTCTAGAAACGACCTCTATTCCTTTATATATCCTCGCGGGCTTCAAGCGTGGCGACAACAAGAGTATGGAAAGCGGAATGAAATATTTCCTCTTCGGCTCTTTTGCTTCTGCCATGATGCTCTATGGCCTGAGCTTGCTGTATGGCTTTAGCGGGCAAACGAACCTTTACCAATTGGCTCAATATCTGACGACCGATGCTTTTGTCGGCAATCCGGTTCCAGTCTTGGCCTCCTTGGTGTTGATTGTCGTCGGCTTCGGGTTCAAGATTAGTGCCGTACCGTTCCACTTCTGGACACCGGATGTCTACGAAGGTGCGCCAACACCCGTTACCGCTTTCTTGAGCGTCGCCAGCAAGGCCGCCAGCTTCGCACTGTTGGTTCGCTTCTTGATCGCGGTTTTCCCATCGACGGTTGTGATCGGTGGTTCGCAGATTCAGAACTTCTGGGTGCAGTTAGTCGTCGCCTCCGCAGTCATTTCGATGACAGTCGGTAATGTGGTCGCTCTGTCACAGAAGAACATCAAACGTATGCTGGCCTATTCCAGCATCGCACAGGCCGGATACACACTGGTTGGGGTTGCCGCGATTCAATCAGCAACCGTATCAGGGCAGGCGGATGCGGTTGCATCAGTCGGCTTCTATATGT
>JACDGI010000309.1:0-7676 GCA_013821665.1 Anaerolineae bacterium | reverse complement strand
ATGTTCATGTATGTCTTCACGAACTTACTGGCCTTCGCGGTTGTAATCTTGTTCAGTAACGCCACTGGCAGCGAAACCATTGCCGATTTGGCTGGCCTCAGCCGTCGCAGTCCCTTTTTGGCGCTGATGATGACTTTGGCGCTGCTGTCCTTGGCAGGTGTGCCTCCGGCAGCCGGTTTCGTCGGTAAGTTTTTCCTGTTCCGGGCCGCTGTCCAATCCAATCTGACGTGGTTGGCACTCTTCGGCATCTTGAATTCGCTGATTGCGCTTTACTACTATTTGGTCGTCATCAAGGTCATGTATGTAGGCCGCAGCGAAGACGAAGACAAGCCTATTCCGGTATCACGTACTTATACTTGGGCGATGGGCATCACCGCCATTGCCATCATCCTGATCGGGACGGTTGCGGTACAAGCTGTCTTTACTTGGGCAGTCCAAAGCGCCCAGTCCTTGTTTCCGCCAATCTGATCGGTTAATCGGTCAGAAATATAGTCATTGTGTATAGGGACAGGCAAAAACTGTCCCTATATGTTAAATAGAATGGGCAGTTTAGAGATTTTGCACAATTTCCGTTGGCAATGCTGCTTTATTTGTGATAATATTCTCATACTTTAATACGGATGACTGAACCACCTGCATCAACACGCATTTCAAACATTTCTGTTGCCACGATTGCCGGGGCAGCGGGCTGTTTTATGACCGTAACAATTGTTGGTGCGCTGGTTCTTGGCATAGTGATTGATAAGCTGCTCGGATTCCGTGGCCCATTCACCGTTGGTTTGGTGCTGGTGAGCGCCCCGGTCAGTTTATATGTCGTATATCGGTTGGTGATGGGTGCTATCAAACGAACCCAACCCCAACCGAAGCCGCAGGACACTGATTCATCGTTTTAACAGAGGAGGTTCGTCTTTGAGAAATAAAGTGATTTCTCATGGTAGTGAAGGGAGATATGCGTGTCTAACATGACCACAAACCAACGCGGTTGTGTATACGGCATAATCTTGCTCGTATTTGCAGCCGTTGTCTGCGCGTGGGTGCCGTTTGGTCTGTTGCCCGGTAGTGGCGCAGCAGCAGCAATCCCCGTGATTCAAGTGCCGGGTGAAGTGTTGATCAAGAACTTCTTGGGTCTTGGCCCGAAGTTCAACCTGATTAACACAATGGTCGCGCTCATCATCGTCGATGTGATCGTTCTGTTGATCGCTATCGGCGTGAACCGTGCTTCCAAGGGTTTCACCAAGGAAGTTCCCGGTCGCGGTCAGGGTATGTTGGAAGCCATCGCGGGTTTCCTCTATGATTTCACCAAGCAAATTGCTGGCCCGAAGAACGCCAAGTCCATCTTCCCGCTGGTGGCAACCATCTTCTTGTTCCTGCTCGTCGGGAACTGGATGAGCGTTATCCCCGGTGTGGAAAGTGTCGGCAAGTTCCATTGTGCCGAAACGGGAACCAGCGGTTACCATGCGACTGCCCTCAGCGGTAACTGGTATCAGTTGTTCAATGACCGCCCGTTAAACGGTGGTACGCCCGTCACGGCTGAAATGTTGCACGCTTGCGAGACGGCAACCGCCAATCCAAGCAACATCACATCTGATGTGTTGATGCAGAATTACTTCCATATTTCGCCCTTTGTGCGCCCTGCTGCTACCGATCTGAACTTGACGATTGGTCTGGCGCTGATTTCCTTCTTCTTCATTCAGTTCTACGGCTTCAAGGAACTCGGAATTAACTACCTCCAGAAGTTCATTCCGGTGCGTTCTTTGGGTAACGTAGCGAACAATCCGATGGGCGCGATTGATCTGATCGTCGGGCCTTTGGAATTCATCTCGGAACTGTCGAAGATCGTCAGCTTGAGCTTCCGTCTTTTCGGTAACATCTTTGCAGGCGGTATTTTGATCGCGGTTATGCTCTTCCTCGTCGGAACGGGTATTCCGGTTGTGTTCTACGCCCTCGAATTGATCGTGGGTCTGGCACAGGCCGGTGTGTTTGCAGTACTGACATTGGTGTTTGTCGCCCAAGCAATGCAGGGTCATGGTGAAGAACATGCTGAACATGTTGAAGAAGTCCATGACACCGGCACCGAAGCACACGCACACTAACATTTAACGGAATTTCTGGGCGGCAAAGTACCCGTCCATACAAACAAATTTGACTATCAACGAATTAAGAGAGGAATGAGGTAACATGCCTGAATTGACTACACTGGGTAAAGCAATTGGCGCAGGTTTCGCAATGGTTGGCGCACTTGGCCCCGGTATCGGTATTGGTCTGCTCGTACAAGGCGCTCTCCAAGCCATCGGTCGTAACCCGGATGCTTCCGGTAACATCCAGACGAACATGATCCTTGGTATCGTGTTCGCCGAAGCTGTTGCTATTTACTGCTTGGTGGTCGCGCTCATTATCCTGTTCGTGCTCCAGTAAGCGCGCGGGGGAGAACCGACATGCATAAAATTACCTTGAAACGTCTTGCAATTGTAGGCGTGCTGGCATTGATGCTGGTTGCTGCGGCCAGTGTTATGGCGCAGGAAGCCACCGCTGCCCCAGCCGTACCTACAACCAGTGAAACCACGACCACGACTGCTGCCGAAGCCACGACCGAAGCACATGTTGCGGAAGCACCTGCTGCTGCTGAAGCGGCTGGCGAAGAAAAAGCCGGTGGTATCGAAGCCCTCGGTCTGAACGCAGGTTACCTGTTCGCTCAGATCGTCAACTTCATGATCATATTTGTTGCTTTGGGTGCTCTGCTGTGGAAGCCCATCGTCAATATGCTGGACTCGCGCTCGGCCAAGATCCAGAAGGGTCTGGAAGATGCGCAGGTTGCAGCCAACGCCCGGCGTAATGCTGAAGCCGAAGCCGAAACCATTCGCGCCAACGCTCGTGCTGACATCGCTAAGGGTGTCGAAGAAGGCCGCACGCGTGGTGACGAAGTTGCCAAGCAGGTCGAAGCCGAAGCCCGTGCCGAAGCCGAACGTATCCGTACCGAAGCCCGTACCTCTGCTGCTGCTGAACGTGATCAGCAGTTGGCCGGTCTCCGTGGTCAGATCGCCGCCATCGCTCTGGCCGCCACCAACAAATTGATTGGCTCGGCCATTGACGAATCGAAGGCCAAGTCACTGATTGATGGTTTCTTCACCGATGTTCCGTCGAGCGCCCTCAAGCTCGGCGGTGATGTTGAAGTCGTCAGCGCCATGCCCCTGAACGATGCCGAACAGGCCAAGGCCAAGTCATCGATTGGTGCTGCCAATATCAAGTTTGTGGTTGATCCCAACATTCTTGGTGGCTTGATCGTCCGTTCGGGCGACCGTGTTGTGGACGGCAGCGTCCGCAGCGGCCTGAATGATCTGGGTGCGCGTCTGAACTAATTCAGCGCGGGTCTCTGATTTTAAATCGCAGAGGTGCAGAGGACACAGGGTATAATACCTCTGTTCCCTCGGTGCTTCTGCGGTTTTTATTTTGCCTTGTGCTGTTCGAATTAAAGTCCCTCCCTGTTACTATGGGGAGGGGTTGGGGTGGGGTACTTTGAAACGTCTTTCCGACCTGATCACCAATTTACCCGACCTCATCCACTTGACCGGCGACGCGAATACTGCCATCACCGCGCCCGTTGAGGAAGACAATCGCCTCATTCAATCTGGTGGTGTGTTTGTCGCACGTCGTGGACTCTCAGTCGATGGACATAATTTCATCCCCGATGCCATCAGACGCGGAGCCGCCGTTATCGTCGGTGAACGTGATATAACCGATCTCAGCGTTCCTTATGTTCAAGTTTCTAACGCTCAAGAAGCCACCGGCTGGCTCGCCGCCGCCTACCAAGATTATCCCTCGCGCAAACTGATCCTGATTGGTGTCACAGGCACGGATGGCAAAACCACCACCAGCACCTTGATCCACAGCATCCTCAAAGTCGCCACCGATGGCAAAGCGGGACTCATCAGCACCGTTTCAGCCGATCTCGGTGGCAAAACGGTTGATACGGGTTTGCACGTCACCACCCCCAGCGCCCCACAGATTCAAGCACTCCTCGCGCAAATGATCGCCAACGGCCTGACTCACTGCGTCCTCGAGATGACCAGTCACGGCTTGGCACAGGGACGGCTCAACGGCGTAGATATTGATGTGGCGGTTCTTACCAACGTTACCCATGAACACCTCGATTATCATGGCACGTTCGAAGCCTATCGCGCCGCCAAAGGCCGCATGTTCGAGATGCTCAGTAAGTCCTATCGCAAACCCGACCAGCCCAAAATCAGTGTCATTAACGCCGATGACCCAAGCGCTGATTTCTTCGCTACATTTTCGGCAGATAAAGTTATACTTTATGGGATTAAGACGACTAGTGAAGTTGGATCATTATCAATTACTTATGAGCCAAATAGCACAGAGTTTGTAGTCGCTAATCGGGCAGCAATTAAGCAAATGACAAGCGAAGGTTATATTGTTGACCCGGACTTTCGTGAGTTTTCCACCTTATTAGCTGGCGAGTTTAATGTTGCAAATGCGCTAGCCGCCATTGCTGCCACACAGTATTTGATTGATGAGAATCAAGTTGTTGATAAGGTTATTCAACAAGGTCTGCTAGGGGTCAAATCTATCCCCGGGCGCATGGAACGCATTGACGAAGGCCAACCGTACACCGCCATTGTCGATTTCGCCCATACGCCCAATGCCCTCGAAAATGCCTTCAAAGCCGCGCGTGGAATGTTGACCGAAGGCAAACGCCTGATCGCCATCATTGGCAGCGCTGGCCTCCGTGACCGTGATAAACGTCGCTTGATGGCTGAAGTCTCTGCACGATCAGCCGATTTTACTATTCTCACCGCCGAAGACCCACGCACCGAATCATTAGATGATATTCTCGAAACAATGGCGCAGGGCTGTATCAGTCAGGGTGGGGGCGAAGGCCAAACGTTTATCCGTGTGCCAGATCGTGGACAAGCCCTCTATCAAGCCTGTCAGGTGGCACAAGCCGGCGATATTGTCATCGCTTGCGGCAAAGGTCACGAGCAAAGTATGTGCTTCGGTACCATCGAATACCCGTGGGATGACCGCGAAGCACTGCGTGCAGCCATCAAAGGCGCCACCCTCAAAACCCTCCCGACTGCTCCTTAAAGGGTGGCTTAAAGTCCCTCGCCCTGAGGGAGAGGGATTTAGGGTGAGGGTGTATAACGATGAGCAAAATTCAAATCTCCGTCTATAAATTCATACTCCTGAATCTCGCGTAGCGTTCTCTTAACTCTCTGCGTCTCTGCGGTTAATTTCTCTGCCTTGATCTTGGCGATTGGTTTTAATCTGCATTGCTCATTGGAAATGTGGCAGCAGCCCACCCGCAATCGCCTCCAGCAGTTCAAGCCCATCCACCGGCAGATATTGCAGCATCACTTCCTCGATACCTGCCGCCTCATAGGCCTTCAATTCAGGCACAATTTGCTCAGGCGTACCCGTCAGCGCACCGAAATTCTCTTTCACCACCCGTGCAAATTCGGAGTTATCGGCTGGCAGCGGAATTTGGACAACGCGTCGATAAGCATTGGCGACTTTGTCCAGTTCGGCATCATCGCGCCAGAAGACAATCGAGCGTGTCAATGTGCGCTTGACATCGCTTGGCTTTCGACCTTCTTTGATGAGCAAATCATCCAACTGAACATTTCGCTCCCGAACCTCATCCGGTGTCACACCTTGAACGTTCCACACATCGGCATAACGCGCTGTCAGCAGCAGATTACGCGGCTTGCCACTGCCACCAATCAGTATCCGCAGCGGCTGGTTCGAATGTGGACTCAGCATCGCCTCATGTAGTTGGTAATACTGGCCTTCAAACGTGACTGGACTCTCACTGCGAGTCAGTTGCGTAACGACTTTTAAGCCTTCTTCAAGTCGATCCATCCGTGCCTTAATATCAACCAGCTTGTAACCGAACATGTTGTGTTCGCGCTCATTCCAGCCCGCGCCTAAACCCAAGATCATGCGACCACCGCTCAATTCGTTGATCGCCATCGCTTGCCGCGCCATCATCACCGGATCGCGGAACGACAGGGGCGATACCATCGTCCCCAGATGCAGCCTCTTACTGTGGTCAGCCAGATACGTCAGCGCCGTATACACCTCCAACGAATCGGTGTCCGGCCCATTGGCAAATACAAAATGATCGCTGTAATAAAGACCATAAAATCCCGCTTCTTCAGCCGCATCAATCAATGACTTCCAGCGCTGCCAATTCAATCCGAACATGCCTTCAGCCGTTAGTGAAATCTGCATCATTTATCCCCAAACAATTTATTTTCTTGAATTATATGCACTCTCATTTGTTCTCACCAATTTGCGCTCAAACCCTTTTCAAACCAATTACCATCCCATTTAACAATCCCCACCCGAAAACAGGTTGGTAACTTCCTCCCAAAAGAGTGACAAAAATGTAACCCATTTGCTCCTGCTTTATCTTAAAATAAGTCTGATGATCTTTCTTTATATCTTGGATTTGCCTTGCTAATTTCCCCATATCTTTGCAATCTCTGCGCCTGCTCTAAAACCTTGGCTTGCTCCCTCCATCGCTTGCGGGGGGAGGGTTGGGGTAGGGGTTCTGGAATCGTTATTTGCATTTTCGGACGTGATGCTATTTCATGCGCCTCTGCGATTAATATCTCTCTGCGTTCTCTGTGCCTCTGCGGTTCAATTGCATTCGCCTTTGCGTTTTTGGCGGCTGGCTCCCTCACATCCGCTGATATGGCAGTGCCAATTGTGCGGCGGCTGACACACGGGAGCCAACCGCTGCGCAGGCGGCATCAGCCGAGCCAACCGCCATGCAAAAGTGTCAATTCAGCGGATAACTCCCTCGCATCCGCCTGCCATTTCGGCGGGAAATCTGCACAAACTGCGAAATTTGCGAATTTTGTGAATCCTATCCCATCCTTCAGTTTATCCGCTTCGTGGATGTGATAAAATATCCCACCAGAGGGAATAAACATGCTTGATCTGGGAATTGTCATCGTCAATTGGAACACCAAAGAGCTGCTGCGCCGTTGCCTGCAAACCGTCCTCGCCAGTACCGGCAGCTTTAGCTTTAAAGTGGTGCTGGTCGATAACGCCTCCACTGATGGCACGGTCGATATGGTGCAGACGGAATTTCCCTCGGTGGAAGTCATCGCCAGCCAAACTAACGGCGGCTTTTCCTACGGCAATAACTTGGGTCTAAAAGCCCTCGGCTATCACGGCAAAGGCGCTGTGGATGCGGATGCACCCCGTTATGCACTGCTCCTCAACCCGGATACTGAAGTTCCACCAGAGTCACTTTTTGGCATGGTACAATTCATGGACTCGCGTCCTGATGTGGGTGTGGCTGGCCCGAAGCTGGTCTTGGAAGACGGTACACTCGATGTGGCTTGCCGTCGCAGCTTTCCAACACCGATGGTATCGTTCTACCGCTTTTCGGGCCTGTCCAAGCTGTTTCCCCACAATCCGCAATTTGGGCGTTATAATATGACGTTTGTTGACCCCGACATTGAGCTTGAGGTAGACTCGGTAGTCGGTGCGTACATGCAGGTGCGGCGGGAAGCCATCCGCGACGCGGGACTGCTGGACGAGACGTTTTTCATGTATGGAGAGGATCTCGATTGGGCGTTCAGGATAAAAGAGGCAGGGTGGAAGGTGTTTTACCATCCAAAGGTGATGGTCAAGCACATCAAACG
>JACDGI010000308.1 GCA_013821665.1 Anaerolineae bacterium | reverse complement strand
AGGATATACATCTCACGCATACTGTCAGCGAGTTCACGAACCGTTTTGTGATGTAGACGGGCGTTTTGCAAGGCTGTTGCCCCGCTGCCACTAATGATTTCCATCCAATATTGATAGGTGGTTTCCAGAGGTCTTCCGCTGGGCTTATTATCAATTATAACAGCACCGATGAGTCGATCTTCTGCTCGTAATGGTATGCTAAAAAAGGCATCTGTCACTAAGTGAGTCAGCAACCATTTGATGGAAGCAGAATCTTCACCTGCATTTAGGTTACCCCAAACACTCTTTCCGCTGCCCCAATCGTCAACAATCGAACCCGCCTCAGGTTGGAACGTTCCCAAGCGTAGGCCTTCTAAATTGGCCTGCTGGTCACCGGGTAGCTTGAAATTACTGGCTCCATATTGAAGAACTGTTTCCTGATCATCCTGCACCAAAATGAGTACACGGTCACAATGAACCGTGTCTTGAATAGCCACGATGAACTGATCGAGAAATTCTTCAAACTCAAGCGACGTGCCAAGCATCAGAGCGATTTTGTTAATCGCTGATAATTCCGCTATTTTGACCTGTAAGGCATTGTTTTCACTGTGGAGCTGTTCGACTGTTGTAGGTTCCATAGCGACCATAAGCTGTCTCTTTAGAAATATATTCAATTGACTTCATTTTAAACTAATAAAGTTCATTATACTCTTGATCTTCCGGTCACAAACCTTCTAAAACGTTAATTCATCTTACGTGTTCCTGTGCTACCATAAAATTAGTAAACGGAGCGGTTCGGTTTGCTCGTGCATGTTGATGGGACTATAATCGCCACATAATAACATTGCAAATCGGCTCTCCGGAGGAACAGATGGATTTCAAGAATGTTTCGGCTCGTTTAAAATCGAAAACCGCACAATCGGGTGAAGGGGCACAACCTCATCAACACGATTTTGCGGAAAGCTATCGTATTCGCGCCCGAATGATTGGCGTTCTGATTCATGATGCCCGTTTGAATGCCGAGCGTAGTGTTGAGGAATGCGCTGGTCTCTTACGTGTAACACCGCAGGAAATGCAAGCGTGGGAATTTGGTGACGCTGCGCCAAGTTTACCGCAAATTGAGTTACTTGCATTTTATCTCGGTGTGCCGGTGAGTCACTTCTGGGGTACGGATACACTGGAGGCCAAAGTCGGTCGTCACTCTGATATTCAGTCCGAATACGTGGCATTACGGACACGAATGATCGGTGCGATGATGCGCCAAGCACGGGACGAACTGGGTCTGAGCCTAGACACGATCAGCGAAGAAAGTGCTATCCCAACCGATTTGTTGGCCCAGTATGAAATCGGTGAACTCCCTATTCCGATGCACGAACTGAGTGTTCTTTCCAGCATCTTGAAAAAGAATACCAGTTATTTTCTTGAATCCAGCGGTTACATTGGTGAGTGGTTACAAATGCGCGAAGAGTGGAAACACTTCCTAGAACTGCCGGATGAAAAACGACAGTTCGCGGCAAATCCGCGCAACATTGGCTTCATCGAAATTGCCATCATGTTCAGCAAGATGCCTGTTGAAGATTTGAGGCAGGTCGGGGCCAGTATTCTCGATATTACTAGATAGACAATGAGGTGAAGTATGGCGACAGCACAGGAATTGCAGGATCAAGGCGTTAAGCTCTTTCAACAGAAAGATTATGAGGCCGCTTCAAAGATATTTCATCAGGCCAGTGATGCCTATGAAGCGGATGGTAAGCGTGATATGGTGGCTGAAATGCAGACCAATATCGGGCTTGTACACCGTGTATTGGGTGAACATCAGCAGGCACTCGATATGATGCAAAACGCACTTTCGATTTTTCAAGAACTGCAAGATACCATGCGCGTCGCTAAAGTGTTGGGCAACATGGGTGGCGTTTATGCTGCGCTCGGTGATAAGGAACAAGCATACAATTGCTACCGTCAGGCTGCCGACATATTTGAAGAGCAGGGCGAAAAGAAACTCTACGGCGAAACCCTTATCGCGATGGGTGATTTGCAGGTTCGTGATGGTAAGCTCATGGTTGGTGCAGCCACTTATGAAGCGGGTCTCGAACAACTTGATCAACTCAACACCAGCCAGAAAGTCCTTAAGGGGCTGCTCGGTGTACGTAATAAATTGATTGGTGGCGGCTAGTTTCTTCGACGTTTCTATCCTTTTTGAAATCAGCTAAACTCAAAGCGGTAGCTCGGTTCATCCGGCTGCTGCTTTTCTTTTGCTGATTCAATCCCGCACGAAAGGCTGGATTGTTTTATGTGCTGCGCTGCCGTTTATTATTCGGCGGTAAAGCGGTTTTTTAGGACTGTACATGTCTGTTGAATTCGCCCAAGGTGATCGTCGTCACTGGTTAATTGTGTTCCCGCTCGTCGGCATTCTTATTGGTATCTATGCCTTCACCTACAGTGGACGGATTGAAAGTGGCGATACGCTCACGCTTTTCAATGCCACGGCCAGTGTGGTTGACTTTGGCGATGTTCTGTTGGATAAGACTGCGGCTGATAATCCGCCTTATACCACCACACCAGCCAGTTTCTATCCGCTCTCTGAGGCGGAAGTTGAACCGTTGCAACTGATTATGACTGCGCCGATTTATTGGTTGGCGGAGCATATTCCGGGTATCGGTCTCGTTCATGCTGTTTGGTTTTTTAATATCTTTATCTGCACGGCTATCGCGGTTGTTGTGTACTTTTATGCTTTGACGTTAGGTTATCGTCCGGTTGTTGGCCTCGCAGCGGCTTTTCTCGTGGGTTTAGGCACAATTCTGTGGCCGTACAGCAAAACATTCTTTCGTGAACCCTTGGCTTGCCTATTTATTTTACTTGCTGCATTGAGCATGGAACGCTGGCGCAGCAGCCAATATCGCTCCTTAAAATTTTTACTTGCCAGTATCGTAACATTAGCTGGTGCATTCCTCGCAAAAGAAGCCGTTATCTTTGCCTTGCCCGCACTTGTCATTATTGTTGCGCCAGCACTATCAGTCCCAAAACGATTATTCAAGTTCGCGCTGATTATATTTTTAATACTTATCGCTATTTTGGTGGTATCTACGGTTTTTGCCGCGTCTCTTCCATTTCCCATGTTATATGCACGTTTGGCGGTACTACTTCATCGTTCACCTGAGCAAATCGCAACTATTCATCGGGCTTTTCACACTTATTTTCTGAGTATCGGCGGTAGCATCTGGGGGACATCACCAGTACTGCTGCTGGCTATCCCCGGTTTGGCAATCCTTTATCGCCGCCAAGCGTATCGTTATCCGTTGTCCATTATCGCCATCGTATTTGGTTTTGCGCTCGGTTACGCGGTGCTGCGCGGTGATCATTGGTTTGGCGGGTTATCATGGCCGCCCCGATTTCTGACCCCGATTGTGCCTTTTCTCATGCTGGGAACATTACCTGTCATGGATCGAGTCTTGCGTTCAATTACGCGTCGATGGATTGCTGCGGTTGTTATTTTGGTGTGCGTCTATAGCTTCTGGGTACAACTGAGTGCTGTTTCTTATGATTGGAGTACCTACATTAAGCTGCTACCGCCCGAAGCCAACGGCTTACTGGAATGGGGCGGGGGATTGAACGTCGTTCACTATTTGCGCTGGGTGCTGATTCCGAGCTTATGGGGACAGACCTCGCTTGATTTTGCGTGGGTGCGGGTTGGTGTCCCATTATGGCCGATTGTGTGCGGTATCGTTATTTTGATTTGTGGGGTATGGGTCTATCGTCTCTTACGTAAGCAACCAGCGACCCGCCAACATTTTGAGGCTAGGGGGCGGTTATCATACGCGATACTTCCAATCAGTTTGACACTATTTATTGGGCTGGGACTTCGTTCAATTTACGCTGATGGAGCTTATTTAGGCACAAATGCATCGTTGCAATCCGTTCTACCTTTGATTCAATCCAACACACAAGCTGGGGATGTGATGTTGTTGGCGGACAACGAATATGAGCAATTTTTTCTGAATTATGGGAAGTTGGCTCATCCACGTATTGTGTCGCAGTTTGATGCGCCGGGTGAACAACCCAGCCCTCAACAACCACCCCTAGTGCGTTCAACTAATCCTGATGCGCTGCTTTTACAAACATCCGTTCCGCTTATCTATAATCTTGCACAGTTCCACTCGACGCTTTGGCTACTCGCCGATCTTGGGCCGTGGCATCCTTGGGCAATGCGTCCTGTAGAGCGTTTCATGGTTAGCCATTATTATCCGATTCGCGAACTGACACCTGATCCTCCTGATCCACGTATTCGTTTGATCGAGTACAGTACGGTTCATGCCCCTGATCCGTTTGCATTTCGCGGCCCCGATCATTTATCGGACTTGCGCTTTGGTGACTCGATACATCTGACAGGTTTTACGCTGCCCTCTGGAATAACCTATAAGCCGGGTGATGTAGTACCTATATCCTTATACTGGCAATCAGATACACCTCTTAGTAATGACTACACTGTTGCCTATTTCTTGGCGGATTCCGCTGGAAATAAAGCTGCACAGGGCACAGATACAGAACCCGCATGGGGCTTTGCTCCTACATCGAGTTGGAATGTCGGTGTGCCCCAATGGGATAATAGAGCACTGAGACTGCCTGCCAATATTCCTGCTGGTGAGTATTCTATTTGGCTGCGATTGTATCAAACCAACGATCACAGCCAAGAGCTTTCGGTAACGGTCGGCAATGTAAAAGATGGTACAATCGGTGTACTTTCTGTGAAGATTACCGTAGTGGACTAAATGATCACTTGATTAGGTAATGGTTTCCCGTAAATACCGGCGATCAGATTTTCGGCAGCCATTGTCGCCATTTTGTCGCGTGTATGTTGGCTGGCACTCCCAATATGCGGCACAACAATCACATTAGACAGCGATAAAAGTGGATCATCAAAAGCCATCGGTTCAGGATTGGTTACATCTAGCGCTGCACCGCCAATAACGCCAGCTTTCACGGCTTCGTACAACGCTTGTTGATCGATAATTGGCCCGCGCGCTGTGTTGATTAAAATCGCGGATGCCTTCATTTTTCGTAAAGACTCAGCGTTAATCATGCCGCGCGTTTGTGCATTGAGCGGCACATGGATGGAAATATAGTCTGATTTACTTAATAAAGTGTCCAAGGAAGTCAGTTCGATTCCCAACCGAGAAACGTCTTCTGAGTTTTTGCTGGGGCTGTAAGCCAATATTTGCATATTAAACCCACTCGCCCGACGTGCGACTGCTTCTCCAATGCGACCTAAACCGATAATACCCAATGTTGCTCCACTTAAATCGCCACCGAGCAATGCTTTTGGTTCCCATGTTCGCCACTTGCCAGCTCGAATATATTCAACTCCCTCAACAATACGTCTGGCAGAAGCGAGTAGTAACGCAAACGCCAAATCGGCTGTGGCATCGGTCAGTACACCGGGCGTATTGCCAACTACAATGCCGCGAGTTTGCGCGGCTTTGGCATCAATGTTGTCATAGCCGACCGCCATCTGACTAATGACTTTCAGTTGTGTACCCGCACCTGCGATTAACGGTGCGTCAATTCGATCATTGAGCGTGCTGAGAAGCCCGTCAACCGTTTTAACTTTTTCCGCTACTACCTCATAAGGTGGTGGCATCACTTCGGGCCAGATTTCGGCTTCACAGACTTCACGAATTAAATTTAAGCCGGCTTCAGGTATAATTCGGCTCACGAAAACCTTTGGTCGCATATGCTCTCCGTAGTTCTGTTGGTAATATTCTCATTATCCTCAATGAATTTAGCCACGAATTGCGATTTGAACAATGAGGTTGGTTGCATGGTACAGGTTTCAAAGCGTGGTTGGCAGCTTGGATTATTGTTTTTTTTCTTAGTCGCAGTCTTTCATATAACCAGTATTCAAAATCGGTATATGCGCGATGATGAGGAAATTGCTTTTCGTACGACAAGTCGCGACCTCAGCTACACCATTTGGTATCAGGCAACACAGGATGTACACGCCCCCGTTTGGTTCTCTTCTTTCTGGTTGTGGCAGCAGTTTATTGGCGACTCTGAATTTATGGGGCGCGTTTACAGCGTATTCGCAACGCTATTGACGCTGGCGCTCGTTTATCAGATTGGGCGTACATGGTTCAATTCAGTTCGGGTTGGAATATTTGCTATTGCGATTCTCGGCGTAAATGCTTACTTCTTTACCTATGGGCTTGAAATCCGTCCGTATGCCGTCAATGTGCTGGTGGCTACGGTTTCGATGTGGTGTTTTTATCGTTGGCTTAAACGCCGCACCTTATTTAGCGCTGTAATTTATGGCCTTACGGTTACGGTGATGCTTTATCAGCATTACTTTTTAGTGTTTTTGGTCATCGCACAGGCACTTTATCTCCTATTTGTTGCCCGACCCAATCGTCAGATGCTTCTGCAAATTATAGGGGCGTGGTTGTTAGCGTTTTTACTGTGGTCGCCGTGGTTTCCGGTTGCCATTCATCAAGTCAAAACACTTATTTCTATCGAATCGAGCTTCGGCAATGAACGGGGTGTCGCTGGAATTGGCAGTACCACCGAACCAACGACCTTGCCAGCCATTGTCAATCTCATCAACCTGATGACCAGTGGACAACCGGGATTGTATTTACTGCTGTTACTGGCTGGCTTGGTTTATTATTGGCGGAAAGCCAATTATCGTTTGGTCTTGTTGTGGGCCTTCGCGGTTCCGATTGTTGCGCTGCTCGTTAATCTGGTTTTTGCCGTTTACACACCACGTTATATTACGTATCTAACCATCGGTTTGGCATTGGTGCTGGCCGTTGGTATTACGGTTTTGCCACGCCGGTTGCAATGGCTGACGCTGATTGTGTTTGCAACGATCAGCTTATGGTCACTACCTTCACAGTTTTCACTTCGCCGTATTCCGTATCGCGATTTTTATCAGCAAATGGCTAAAGAATCCCAACCCGGCGATGTCCTGTATCTTGATCCTTTGAGCCCCGGCGATAACGTGGTTTGGTGGCAGATGGCACATTATCTCCCTGCACAATTAGCCAAAACTGTTACGGCTGATATGAGTCAAGCGACGACCTCACGACGGATATGGTTCATAACCACGGACTGGTTTAATACAGATGTACATGCCAATTTCGCGAAACTTGAACCAAATTATCCCGTGCAGCAGGTTTTGGGCGATTGCAACCGTTATTGGTGTTATCTCCTCCAATTAATGGAAGCCCCGCCGCTCAAAACGCCAAAAACATTTGGAACGGAGATGCCGTTTTGGGGTGCAGACGTTGGGGCGATTACCCATTCCGCAGTTGATGTTCATTTATGGTGGCGAATAGAGCATCCGCCAACGATCAATTATTCGATTGGTTTGCATCTGCTGGATGCCAACGGCAACTTAGTTTCGCAAGTCGATGGATCGATTAACGAATATGGTAAACAAACAGTAGACGCAACCACGATGCAACTGGGGTACATTTACATTGATTTCCGTACACTTAACCTGCCCACGACGATTGCACCCGGAACCTATCAATTGGCGTTGATTGTTTACGATTGGCAGACGGGGAAAAGGCTTTTGCTAGCCGATGGTTCAGATCAGCTCCTTCTCGATAAGATTACCATTCCTTAGATCGAAATCCTTAATTTTGACACATTGCTACGCCTAAATAGGTTATTGGGTGGGTTAAAGTGGCCTTTTGTTCAATTTTGTTTAGTAAATTGGCATTATATCGCTTCTTACATTTGTGCTACGATAACAAAGCATTCGCACCAATGTGATCAGTTTTTACAACTAAATAGACACATCCACGTCAATCACTTTCTTGAAAATCATTTCGGAAAACACTGGTTAATTATGTCTGCTGAATTTGTTGCGCACGTTCCCTTTAAGACCAACCATTCCAGTCCATTTCGGTTTATTCTTTCGCACATCGTCCGGCATCCTGTTGTCGGTGCGATGATGATTATCGGTGGCTTTAGTAATGCTGCTTTTGCGGCGGCTGTTCCCTATTTTATCGGTGTCGCATTTAATGCCGTCATTGCGGGAAATCAGCAAGATGTCATTATCCATGCGACTTTGGGTGTGGTCATATCACAATTTATGCGTGGTTGTTTACAACTCATGCGTAACTTTGGTGCAGAAATTTTCTCGCAACGGATTGAGCGTGATGTGCGTGATGAGTTATATGCAAGCTTGCTTGGCAAGAGTATGGATTTTCACGATCAGCAGCCTGTAGGCGAAATTATGGCGCGTGTCACAAATGATGTGCGCGAAATGAATCTGATGATGAATCCGGGCTTGAACATGGTCGTTGGTTCGGGATTCTTTTTGATTGTTCCATTGTTTACTGCGCCAACTATTTATCCCTCATTCATCATACTGCCAGCTATTTTCTTGGTGTTGTACTTTGCAGCACAGTACCGTTTTATACGAACTCTCAATCCGATTGCCCAAAATGTGCGTTCAACCTTCGGCGATATGAATGCACGCCTTGCGGAAACTTTGGATGGATTGCAGGTGGTAAAGGGCGCTGCACGCGAACAACAAGAAATTGACTCTTTCGATAAGTCAGTAAGCAAGGTGCGGGGTTATTTTGTTAAGCAGGGGTATATCGAAGCCCGCTATATCTCATTTTTGCTGTTGTCACTTTTGACTATTGGTGGCCTTATCCAAGCGATCTATTTGTATGAGTTAGGACTGATTGACGCGGGCAAAATTGTTGCTTTCCTAGGCGTACTTTTTCTATATCAGTTTCCAGTCTATTCATCCCTACGTTCTCTTTCACAAGTGGCGTTGGGATATGCCAGTGCGCGGCGCATCCTTACCATTATCAATGCGAAAACTGATCTTGATCAAAATAATGCAGGGCGTAGTGAACCAATTCAAGGACGTATTGCATTTGAGAACGTCAGTTTTGGATACAGCGATACAAACCAATCGTTGCAAAACATTTCCTTCACGGTAGAACCGGGACAAACCGTTGCAATTGTCGGTCAAACGGGTTCCGGTAAAAGTACGATTACTAAACTGATCAACCGCAGCTATGACGTTGACTCCGGACGTGTATTGG
>JACDGI010000307.1 GCA_013821665.1 Anaerolineae bacterium | reverse complement strand
GGGTTCACATTGGTTCATTAAAAAGTGTTCTGCTTGGATTATAATGGTCAAATGCCGCTTGGGTAGGGGCGAACATTGTCATTTGGATTTCGGATAGGATTTGTGATGGCATCAACCCACGAAGAACGTTTACAACGCGCTCGTGTCTCATTAGAAGGCTTATCGGTTGGTGATGCACTCGGCGGCTTTTTCGAATTTAATCAGGCCGCTGTATTAGATCGAGCGGTCAAAACCCGAAAACTGCCAGATGTCCAATGGCACTTTACCGACGATACCAACATGGCGCTTTCGATTTACGAGAACTTACGCCTGTACGAGCAAATCGAGCAGCAGGAACTCGCGGTTAGCTTTGCCACACATTATGATCGCAGTCGTGGTTATGGCCCATCTATTCATCGCTTCGTGCCGCGTGTCCTCAGTGGACAGCCTTGGCGCGAAGCAGCCTCCGGTGCGTTTGATGGAGCAGGTTCATTCGGCAACGGCGGAGCCATGCGGGTTTCGCCTGTCGGAGCTTATTTCGCCGATGACATGGATGCAGTTGTCAAAAACGCCCATGCCTCCACAGAAGTAACGCACTCGCATCCCGAAGGTGTCGCGGGTGCAATTGCGGGTGCCGTCGCTGCCGCATTGGCGTGGCAGTTGCGTTCTGATACAGTGGATCGCAATCAGTTCATTTCACGCGTACTCGAACATGTACCCGCGAGTGACATATACGATAGGCTTCAAACAGCAAGTTTTCTCAGGGATGAAACGACTGTTCAAGAAGCCAAAGCGGTTCTTGGAAATGGCAGCCGTGTCACTGCTCAGGATACGGTTCCCTTCGTCCTCTGGTGTGCGGGTGAGAAACTCACCAATTATGAAGAGGCTATTTGGCTCACAGCCAGCGCGGGCGGCGATGTCGATACCACTTGCGCGATGGTCGGCGGCATTGTCTCGATGGTCACTGGCCTCGAAGGTATTCCCGCTGATTGGATCGCCCACCGCGAACCCTTACCCGCTTGGGCGCTCGGCGATTAATGTATTGAAACTTGTATTTTGCAACTTGGAATTGGAGACTTACCCATGTCCCTTGCTTTACAAGACATCTGCTTACCTACGGGTATGTGTTATGGCTGTGGCTCGGCTAACCCCGATGGCTTGCACATCAAAAGTTATTGGTCGGATGATGGACAATTTGTGATCTGCCAATTTGATCCACAGCCCAATTTTTCATCCGGCTTCAAAAATGCGACCTATGGCGGACTGATTGCCTCGCTCATTGATTGTCACTCGAACTGGACAGCGATGGCTTTTGGCTACCGCGCCGAAGGCCGTGAACCCGGCACGCAGCCGCTTGTCGCCTCCGTCACTGGATCGCTCGGCATCAAATATTTCAAACCCACGCCGATGGATCAAACCATCCACCTCAAAGCATGGGTCGAAGGCGAAGTCGGACGCAAAACACGCGTGTTATGTGAACTTGGTACAGTCGATCAGGTGACGGCCCTCGGTGATTCGGTTTTCGTACGCATCGATCCAGCACTATTTGAATAATTCACAAGCCTTCAAATGCCTTCCCGTCTATAATAATAGGAATATACCTACGCCTCTTTGAAGGTTGTTGATAATGAAACTGGTTCTTCCACTGCGAAACTGGACTTCTGCCTTTCGATTCTCTACGCGTTACTCAGCGCTCGGTACCGCTTTTTTGCTGGTGTTCCTCGTGGCCTGTAGCCCCGCATCGACCGAGACACTCCCGACCGCTGTTGATCTCAATGCCTTCTCAACCAATGATGCCGCCACTCAACAGTCGCAAACAGCCGATGCAGCCAAAGTTATCGCCACCCGTAATGCACAATCCACGCTCAACGCGCCTTCGACTTTGCCGCCGACATGGACAGCCGCCCCGCAGCCAACCGAACCGTCGGCACAGCCTAACCCTGTTTCACCGACGACTGTTGCCGCCACCGGCACCATTTACTACATCTTCAATGGCGACTCGATTGCTATGCTCAATGCCGATGGTTCGCACGAAGAATTGATCTTGGCGGGCAGCGCTCCGGCTGATTTGGTGCTGTCGCCGGATGGTCAATGGTTGGCCTTCACGCAAAAAGTTAGCGATACCGTCCGTGAAGTCTTCGTGATGTCACTCAAAACAGACGGCGTTCCTGCCGATCAGCAGTACCAACCGCGTCAGGTCTCTTGCTTGGGCTTTGCCAATGTCGTGTATCCCGCATGGGCCGCTGATGGTCACAGTCTTGCGTTTGCGGCCTCACAAGCGCTCAACGGCGTACTGGGCATTTATACCGCCGATCCTGCTGGTCAATGTCCGGTCGGCAATCATCAGCGCGGACTGGTGCAAACCCAGTTTAAATTTATCACCGGCATGGCATGGGACATCAATAATAAGTACGTTTATTTTACGTCGACCACAGTTTATGCGGTGGATACGGCCAACGGCACACTTTACCCACCATTAACACAGACAACAGGTTACGGCCCTGATTTCGATCCAGTTTATCGCCCCAATAGCACCACACTTTTTTACCTCAAAACCGGACGTGACGACCAAAGCGCAACGAACGGTGGCAGTCTCTCACAGGTGGATACAACTGCCTTCGCGACATTCCCTTTGCAGGAACTGCGTGGCACGCTGCTCTTAGCCCTAGAATTCCATTTCAGTGGCGACGGACTTTTACTGGTTGCTTCTGGAACGCAAGATGCCTTCGTCCAAAATATGAATGTGGACAGTGCGGTTAGCGTGGTTCAGGATGCCAAGTTCGCGCCGCAAGCCATCTTGAGTCCCGATGCGGAAACAGTGGCCTATGTCGATGCTGGTGTTGGGCCTAAGCTGGTACAGCAATTGTGGATTGTTAACCGGCGCGGTACAAATCGTCAGCAGTTGACCAGCCACAAAGAGGGTACCATCAGTGATATGAATTGGGCGGCACAATGAAAATTATCGTTGCGCCCGGTGCCTTTAAACACAGTCTGACAGCCCGTGCTGCTGCCGAAGCGATTGCCTCCGGTTTAACCAAATCGGAACTCGGCGCGGAGTTAATCATTCTACCCATCGCTGACGGTGGCAACGGTACCTTAGATGCTTTCCTTGCCGATGGCGGCGAACGTCAATCTGTGCCGGTTGTTGATCCTCTGGATCGTCCTATTATCGCGCCGGTTGGTTTTCTGTCCGATGGTCTAACCGCAGTCGTCGAGATGGCTTTGGCTTCCGGACTTGAACTGCTGCGTCCCGAAGAACTCAACCCTCTGATCGCCACCACTTATGGCACAGGCCTGCTTCTCAAAGCCGCCCTCGATACCGGAGCCAAACGCATCATCGTCGGCATGGGTGGCAGCGCCACCGTCGATGCTGGGGCAGGTGCCTTACAAGCCCTCGGTGTTCATCTGCTGGATGCCAATGGTCAACTGATTCCTTTCGGTGGTGGCGGCTTAAGCGCTTTGGCCTCCATTAACACCACCAACCTTGATCCTCGTTGGCATGACGTTGAACTGATTATCGCCTCGGATGTGACCAATCCTGCCGTTGGCCCCGATGGAGCGGCAGCAGTATTCGGCCCCCAAAAAGGCGCGAGACCCGAACAAATCCCACTGTTGGATGCGGGTATCAGCCACTTCTGTGAAGTCATTAAGACTCAAATCGGCGTGGATATAGCCCATCGCGAAGGCACTGGTGCAGCCGGAGCATTATCGGCGGGCCTGTTGGCTTTCCTCGGCGGACGTATTGCCTCTGGTGTGGATTTGCTGCTGGACTTCAACGGTTTTAATTCGCATCTTGCCACCGCTGATCTGGTTATCACTGGCGAAGGCCAGATGGACTCGCAGACCATATCCGGCAAAGGGCCAATTGGTGTCGCCCGTCGCGCCCGTGAGCATGGTGTACCAACCATCGCCCTCGTTGGCAGCCTCAATACCACCGACCAACTCTTGCACGAAGCCGGTATGCAAGCTGTTCTCCCCATCATGACCCGCCCCATGCCCCTCGCCGATGCCCTCCGCGATGCCTCCACCTTGCTTGAATCTGCCGCCCTCCGCCTGGCCTATGTGCTGCAAATCACTAAACGGAACTAATCGTGACAACTCAGCATCCTAATTTCATTGTGCCGATTGGTACGCAGGTTGTTTGCAACGTCGATGTCAAAAATGGCGCGGGTGATGTTTTATTTGCCAAAGGTGTGATGGGCATTGTTGTGAAGTCACCTGTCGATAACACGCATGCCTATCGGGTGCGCTTCATGGATGAAACCGAATTGGCTTTATTCCGTCGTGATTTTATTCCGCGTAAACAGTTTCAAAACCCGCTTGAGCCAGCCAATTCTCTCGATGATGATCTCTACCAAAAAGTGATCTATCGGTGCATCACCGGATCGCGTGCTTATGGCTTGGATAATGAGCAGTCCGACACAGATTTACGGGGTATTTATTTGCCGCCCGCCGAACTCCAATGGTCACTATATGGTGTGCCAGATCAGCTTGAAAATGACGAAAAACAGGAATGCTATTGGGAAATTCAAAAGTTTATTCTTTTAGCGCTCAAAGCCAACCCCAACATTCTCGAATGCCTCTACACACCGCTCGTGGAATACAAAACGCCTTTAGCCGACGAACTCCTCGGATTGCGTGAGATTTTTCTCTCAAAGATAATTTACCAGACCTACAACGGCTACGTTATGTCGCAGTTTAAGCGTCTGCAACATCATCTGGAAAATCATGGCACCATCAAATGGAAACATTCCATGCACCTTATTCGCTTGCTGCTGTCCGGTATTATCGCCTTGCACGAAAGTTATATTCCGGTACGTGTGGAAGCCCATCGCGAACAACTCCTTGCCATTCGTAATGGTCAATTGCCTTGGGCAGAAGTCAATAAATGGCGTATTCAACTTCACAGCGAATTTGATGCCGCTTTTCAAACCACCCAACTGCCGGATCGACCGGACTATGAACGTGCCAATGCCTTTCTCGTCTACGCTCGTCGGAGTGCCGTATGACCTTTGACCAACGCTTATATGATGTTGTCGCTGCCCAGCCATATCCGCTGCTGTTTGCAACCATCAGTGGCGCACACTTGTATGGTTTTCCCTCACCGGATTCGGACTATGATTTGCGAGGGGCACACATTTTACCCATACAAGAAGTGGTCGGCTTAAATGAACCTCACGAAACACTTGAGGTCTCTAAGATTATTGATGGTCTAGAAATTGACCTTGTGACGCACGATCTCTATAAATACTTTAGCCTGATGTTACGGCGCAATGGCTATGTCTTGGAACAAATTTACTCCCCGCTTGTTATCCATACCACACCTGCCTTCGAAGAACTAAAAGTTATTGCCCGAAATTGCATCACGCGACATCATGTTCATCATTATTTAGGCTTTGTCAAAACCGAATGGCGCTTGTTTAGCAAAGAAAATCCTCATCGCGTCAAACCCTTGCTGTATGTCTTTCGTGTTTTGCTAACCGGTATCCATCTCATGAAAACGGGAGAAGTTGAGTCAAATCTCGTCACCCTGAACGACATCTACAAACTGCCTTATATCCCTGATTTAGTCGCACGCAAATTGGCAAATGCCGAGTTATCCACACTCCCTGACATTGACCTCGCCTTTTACGAGTCCGAATACCTGCGTTTAACCGCATTGTTACAAACATCCTTTGAAGAAACCAAACTGCCTGAAACACCGGTTGCTAAGCCCGTCCTCAATGACTTGCTAGTTCGTCTGCGCCTTGATAATGTCTCCTAACATTCGCTTCTAATAATCGTCAATTCGGCTAGCTTTCGCTCTATCAACCACATCATCAAGTAATCTGTCTTTTCTTGTAACTTGCAGCTTGTAACTTCAAACTATTATCTTCTAGGTTTACTTTAAGTTTGTCGGCAAACCGTTTACCAACTATCCATCAACCTTTTGCTCTAATCCCTCCCTCGCAAAGTTAACGCCAACTACTCGAGAGAGTGACAAAATGTTCTTCCAAAAGGTAACCCATTCGCACGCTATATCCGTTATCCTATTTATAGGGCAATTGTATGGCTCCCTTCCCTTGTTACTACGGGCTATCAGCGGACTGAGCCTGCGAAGATAGCTGATGTGGGTTGGGGTTAGGGGTTCTGCTTGGCAAAGTTGGCGGCGACAATCCCTTTCGCCAAAATCGCCAACTTTGCCAGCTTTACAGTGCGCTTCAGCGCCCTTTTCTCACTCAGACAGTGGCTTGAGCCACTGGCGATACGTGGCAAAATGCCCCTTGTCGCCAACAACTTCGCCAACTTTGCCAAATGTCACCCCTGACATTGACGATATTTCCGACAAAAAATTGACTCCCGAATCAAAAAGCGGCGAACACTTGTCCACCGCTTCTGATTTGACTGGCAACTGGCGACCGAATTAAACTTGCAACTTGCTTCTTGTAACTTCCAACGATCCTACTGCGACACCACCCGCAGCCCCACATCGAAAAAATGCTGTCCCGGATTATTGACGAAACGGTAGGCCGATTGCGCCGGATAACTATTGAACCCAAATGAGCTGCCCTTAACCATCTCACTGCTGCCATCACACGGGCTAACCGGATCGTTCATCACCAATTGCGTATCGTAAGCCGCGTTATAACAGTCGGACACCCATTCGCCCGCGTTCCCCGCCATGTTATACGCGCCCACCCAACTCGCACCTTCGGGATAGTTCGTAACCGCCACCGTTCCGCCCACCATCCCAAGGATATTCGCCTGACCGTTGAAGGTGTTTCCCCACGGATACAACGGAGAGTTCGGCCCACGCGCGGCAAATTCCCACTGTGCTTCGGTCGGGATGCTTCCTCCGCGCCATTGAGCATAAGCTTCGGCCTGTTCGCGGGTCATGCCCACACGAGGCGTATCTTGCTGCGTCGAAGTTGGATAATTATCCAGATAGGCTAATTGTGAACCCGTCGCCACCCGATATTGCTCCCACTGTGCGTTGGTCACCTCGAACTTGTCGATCCAATCAGGCTGCGACAGACACACTTGACGCTGGCTTTGTCCCTTGATCTGGTTGTTGATGTCCCCCAATTGATCACTGCCCATCATGAAGCAGCCAGCCGCTACGTACACCTGTACCACGCCATAAGCATCAGTTCGTTCTGTCGTAGTGTTATTGGTCGTGCTGCTCGTTGGTACAACCGGAGGATTGCTCGCTTGAGCCGCCCACACCTTCTGTATGACGCTGGCATCCACCGTCCGCGCGTCTTGGTTTGGCCCGTTCCCTTGAAACACGGCGTTTGATACATACACGCTGCCTTGCTGACCAATGAAAACAATCGAGTTGGTTTGCAGTTGCTTGAGGCTCAATACGCGGAAGCCAAACTGGTTCACACTGAATTGGAAGCTCTTGTCGAACTGCCACGCACTCTCGCCCCCGTTCACCTCGTCAAATGCGAAAGCTCGCACCTGTTCGTTCGGCTGGAAACCGGCTAACACGCCGGTCGTTTGCGCCCCTCGCAGGAAAATCGTTTGTGTAATCGCTGGCATCGTGACCACCACTTCCGCATGGATCGGTTGGTTCAACACAATCCGCCACTGACCCGGTATCAGGAATGCAGCCAATGGTAAAGCAGCCACATGAGTCGTTTGGTTATTATTGCTCTCGTCAGTCTGGTTAAAGATTACTGCCTGTGTTGCCTCAGTGTTAGGCATATAAACCTGCACATCGCCGGGTTTAATGTCCACATCCGAACAAATCGAAGGCAGCATCTGCCGGAAGTCAGGTATATCTTGCAACTCCTGTGGCCCTAAATCCGTGTCGATAGCGCCGTTCACGATGTTGACGTTACAGTTGAGAAATTGCTTTTGTCCGAGCGTCCCGATACTAATGGCTGCGATTAAATCCGGTGGAAAACCGTCACCGAGATCGATTTCCAGTGCATCGTTGCCGTTAGTGGGTGTGGCCGTTCGCTGTAAAGCAGGGACAGCCGTGATCGTACCGGTTGAAGTCGGCGTGGGAGTCGCTGCCGATGTAGGTGTCAGTGTTTGGAAGGCAGCGCCCAACGCAATCAGCAAGCATAAACTGGTGGCGGCTAATGGGCGTGTTTTCATCGGGTTTTCCTCTCACTTATCAGGTCGCGAAAGCCAAAAGGCGCTTTAAGATGAAGCCGTGACTTCTGGTTGTACTGTTACCTCTGCCGTTGGTTCAGGTGTAGCCTCGTTTGAAGGCGCGTTGGTAGTTGGTGTTGCGAGTGCTAATGCGTCCGCTTTCTGCTGCCGTGCTTGATAAGAAGCCAATGCCGTGCTGTTATTCTGGGCTTTAGCAATCGTAATCGCTTCGTCGTACTGCTTGGCCGCTTGGACATAGTCATGGAGTTGGAACAGGGCATCACCCGCGTAGGCATGAACCGTCATCGCTCGCTCAGGCGACAGTAGTTGTGTCGTAATCGTTTGATCTTTCGCGACATTATCATAGACAGCCAAAGTTTGTTGGTAATCGTTCAACGCGTCACGGAATTGCCCTCGTATATAGGATGTTAACCCTCGGAAGAAATAGGCTTCCATCACCGGATTTGCCCACGTACTGTCGCTGTTGCTTGAATAATTTTGGATAATCTTGCCCACTGCTTTCAGAAGGGTTTGATATTCCGCGTTGTTATCATCGCTTCTGGCAGTCTTATCCTGTAAAGCCCACAATTCAAAGTCAACTTGTACCTCGGTCAACAGGAGCTTCCGTTGTACCCCTTTGTCCTCGTCTCCCAGCGTTGCATCAGCTTTGGTCTGATAGAGTTGGATAAACTGTTCTGCCTGTTGTAAAAGCTGCCCATCAATGGCTTGCTTGGCACATTTATCGTTGCCTTCAGATGACCACAAGGCACGAACAGCATACACATTGGCTAATCCGGCATACGCTTTCGCGAAATCAGGCGCGAGAGTTGTGCTTTGCTTGTAGGCCTTTTCGGCGCTATCCGTATGCGTCAGTACCGTACTGCGGTCGCAGCGTTGGGCGGCTTGCTCGGCCAGTTTCATTTCGCTGTTGCCGATGAGCATATACACAATTTCTTTGCCGTCGTTATCCGACCAACTCGGAACATCCAAGGCCGCCTGGTAGGATTTGAGCGCGCTCATAAAC
>JACDGI010000306.1 GCA_013821665.1 Anaerolineae bacterium | reverse complement strand
ACTTCAGTTCCTATTTTGACGATACATTTGTGGGCGTGTATCTGCCGCTGAAAAATCAGACCTTTAGTTCGGAGAGTGATTGGCTCAACACCTTAGCGCTCAGCACCATGCAAATCCTCAGCCAAAAAGACTTCAGCCTCTACAAACTGCCCAAGCAAGATGCCGAAGATCAGGATATGCGCCGTTGGATGATGACCGAATATCTACCGGAGATGTTCGCCATCATTCGTGGGCGGCGTTTGGTCTGGCTCTTGGATGACACCGGCAGTCTGATCCAGTGGATAAAAGCAGGCAAACTGCCGGCTGACCATTTCGCCTATCTAGATGGATTGGTCAAGCAGTTTCAAAATCTGGGCATCATTATGGCTATGGACAGCCGCTACGAGATGCTCATCCCCACCATGAGTCCACTGGTAAGTGTGACCGATGTTTATCGCCTAGCTAATTTGACCGAAGACGAAACCCGCGCGCTGATACAGCAGCCAATCCAAAACCAATATCGCATTAGTGATGATGCGTCTGCGGCTGTTTTCGCTGCCACTGCCGGACAACCCCGTTTGGTGCAGCGTTTCGGTGCTGCCTTATATGACTATATGCAAGTGACCGACACGCCGCGCACGATACTCGCCATCGAAGATGTTAAAACCGTCTCGAACACCGTGCAGCAGCAAAGCAATACGGATTTCCGAAAGATATGGGATGAAACCGGACGCAACGAACGACTGCTGCTCACGGCTATAACGCGTCTTATGGTTGATGATCCATTGACCGCTGTGAACGTCACCGCCATCTCCGACTGGTTGATCGAGTCGGATTATCCCCTCGACTTAACCACCATCAACGCGGCTGTTCGTGGGCTGGAATATGACGAACTGATCGAGAATAACAAAGGCAATATCAGCTTCAAGTCAAGTCTGATGCAGGTTTGGCTGCTGCAAAATGCCGAGCTGCAAACCGCCAGCACGACCACTGTTGCCCCACCCCGACGCGGCTTGATCGCAGCGGCCATCGTCTTAGCACTCATTATTTTGGTGCTGGTATTTGTCGTCAGTCAGCAGCCACCCGCTAATCAACCTTCCAGCAGCACCGCCCAACCGACTTTAACGTTGATTGCAAATCCTTAACTAGATTTTATTTGCAGGAGAAAATTATTTTGAACCACACAACAGGCAGCTTCCAAAGTACGGATGGCACAAAAATTTATACCGAGTCATGGCTGCCGGATTCTGCTCCACGCGCAGTCGTCATCATCGTACACGGTCTTGGCGAACACATCGGACGTTATAGTCATGTCGCGCCCAAGTTGGCGGATGAGGGTTACGCGGTCTATGGCCTCGACCATCATGGACACGGCAAAAGCGGTGGTGATCCCCGCACTTACTTCGACACTTTTGACCAGCCGGTTAACGATCTCAAGCAGTACATTGACACCATCAAAGCCGCGCAACTCGGCAAGAAAATATTCATATATGGGCATAGTTTAGGCTCACTGATTACGCTGGTCTTTGCACTCAAGCATCAAAAGGATTTAGCAGGTTTGGTACTGTCCGGCTCAACCTTAGCCGTCGAAGCAGCACAGCCCGCGATCATGGTGACATTAGGCGGTATTCTCGACAAGATTGCGCCTAAGTTTGCTGCCACGCCACCTGTGCCATCCAGCACCCTGTCGCGGGATGAAGCTGTCACCCGCGCCTATGACACCGATCCATTAGTCGAACATGGTAACGTCCGTGCGCGGATGGGTTACCAGATTGTGATCAACAGCCGCACCGTCAAAGCCCACTTGAGCGAACTCAAACTGCCGATCTTCATTTTTCATGGCGCGGAGGACAAACTCACTCCCCCGACAGGCAGCCAAATTCTCTACGATAGTGCGGGTTCATCCGACAAAACACTCAAGTTCTACGAAGGTCTGCGCCACGAAACCCATAACGAACCGGAGCAAGGCATGGTGATTGATGCCATCATCAGTTGGCTCAATGCCCACTAAACGCCGCCGGATCGTCTATTTGATTGCTATCGCCGTGGTGTTTCTGTTCGGCTTGCCCAGCCGACTCGTCCCACAATATCTGCCGGATTTCTACGTCAATTATGTCGGTGACGGTTTGTGGGCGATGGCGATCTTTTTTATGTTGGGGTTCGTATTCCCCTCAGCCAGCACCCGCCGCTTGGTCATCATCAGCCTCGCCATCACTTACGCCATCGAGTTGAGCGAACTTTATCAAGCTGATTGGATTAACCAACTGCGGCACATCAAAATCATCGGCCTCATCCTCGGCTTTACCTTCCTCTGGAGCGACCTCGCCATGTATACCATCGGCATCACCGTCGGCGCACTCTTGGAACATTTCGTATTGTGGCGAAAATCACATCCTATTGCTAAATGATACCCGCTTAACAAAACATCACTGATTTAAAACACAACCCTTTTAGTAGGTGACGATGCAAAAACGATACCGACTCCCATTATTGCGTGCTTCAATCATTGCGATTATGCTTTCGCTACTTGTACTAACCATCCCTGTTCAAGCACAGAGTTCGAGCGACTTTGTTTTCCCCAGCGAATTTTATGCCACATCGTTCGCTTGGTCATACGACAACCATACACTTGTCTTTGGCATCGATGCCTTAGAAAGTAATGCGGAAGGTGCGCCTATCCTGCTCGATCATACAGTTTGGCAAACCGTGGATGTCTTGACGGAAACCCTTTTTGCCCCACAAACCGATTGGCCTTTGCAACCATCTTTGACACCTGACGAACATGCTCATTTTCAGCCTAGCGGTTTTGCACTGTCAGCACCAGATAACACCTTGTTTGCCTTTAATCGACAGGGCACACTTCATTTTGGCAACCGTGCGACAGATGAGATATTAGAAACTCACTTTGAATTTACCGATGAAGTTTTCTTATCACAGAAAGGCCTCAAAGGATTTTGGAGTGCAGACAGCACGGCCTTTATTTATCCTCAAGATTCGCCTGAGATAGCAACTCAACTGTTTTATCACATTCGTATACACCCGCGTGATCTCCAAAAGACAGTTTTCACACCATTTTCTGATATACCGGTTGAAGGAGTCTCCTATACAGCTTTCGATGGTCTGGTCGACAAACTGTTCGACTTATCCACTGATGGCAGCCGCGTACTGTTGATTGCTCAAAAAGCCTCATCCGATCCTTACGATAAACCCATCCCCTATCTCGCCGTCTGGTATCCAGAGCAAAGCATGAACAATCGCTTGGTTCGCGCCATCCCTTCCGAACCCATTTGCGATGCAGCCTTTACATCAAGCGACGAGTCACAAATTGTCTCCATTATGAATGATGGTCATTTAGTGTTTTATGATCTGGTATCAAATACGGTCAAGGTTTTGAGTTCGTCGCTGCCAACCAACTGCGGGTTTATCTCTAGTTTCTCATATAATGGAGCATGGCTGGCATTGTTTGATGGCGGTCTAAGGAAACTCAGATTTTTGAATATCACCCAATTAATCAGTGAAAACCCAACACCCACGCAACCACCTCACGCAGAGGCAGGAACCGACCAAACACTGACGGATACAGATGGCGATGGCTTAGCTCAAGCCATCGTTTCCGGTACTGCAAGTGTAGATCCCAACAGTCATATTGCCAGCATGATCTGGGGACAGGGAGTAGCCCGACTGCCATCGGGAAAAGATCAAACAATCACAGTCGGATTAGGGAAGACAACTTATACATTCACTGTGACTGACAATAACGGTTTCCAAGGGAGTGACGATATGGTCATCACACTTCTCCCCGCAGCGAACAAAACATCGGTGAATTAAAGCGTAAATAATCGAATCGTTTTATGATACCTTTTTAGATTGTAGGTAATAGACGAAAGGCATATAACATGAGCAAACAAACTGGCGCTCCACCACAACCCACACATCCGCTCAAGCAGTTCGACGTTTTAATCGGCGAATGGGATACGGTCGGAACACATCCTCAAATCGAATCACCCGTAAAAGGACACTCAAAATTCGAGTGGTTGGTCGATGGCGGGCTTCTGGTATGGCACTTTAACTGGGAACCTAAACTCCCTCCGGATGCTGTCAACGTGATTGGTCATGATGACACCGGGGAAATCTGCACTGTACTTTATTCTGACGAACGCGGCGTGTCGCGAATCTTGCAGATGACTTTGGAAGGCAACCTGTGGAAGATGTGGCGCAATTCGCCTGATTTCTCCCAGCGGATGACGGGGGAAATAAGTGACGACCAAAACACGATTGTCGTGAAGGGTGAATTGTCACGCGATGGTTCAACTTGGGAACAAGACCTCGATGTCACTTATACGCGTAAGAAATAAGGAAATCATTACATACATATAGTTGTTATGGCTCATACAGAATTTTTGTGCTACAATAAGAACAAATGAGCGCAAGAAGAAGGGGATGTGCATGAGCCAAACATATGATCAGATTTACGAGCGCTTTTTCAATGCTGCACCGCCGGAACAGGTTGAATATCACGAGTCGAACACCGATATTATACGCGAAGCACGCGGCTTCGTTGAGGGCTTTGATCTGACCATGCAAACGCAGGTGGGCTGCCCCGGTGGATGCTTATTTTGTTATGTGCCTTCCGGTCGGATGCTCACGCCCGAATCATTACGTGGTAGTCAATGGGGTTTTGAAGTCCGTCCCAAACGCGATGTTGAAAAACGTTTTGCCGCCCATCTTCAACGAGGCGATTTAGCCGACAAAACCATTTATTGGAGTGGTGTTACTGATCCTTATGCCACCCGTCCCGCCGAAACTCGCGCCATTTGGGAAATGCTCAACCATGCTCCAGCTCATTTGCGTCCGCGCCGTATTGCCATCCAAACCCGCTATCGTCCCGACCGTGATGTCGAAGCCATTGCTGACTATGTGCAATCAACCCATTCGCCGGATGATGGCCCTGCCGTTGTCGTCAGCTACAGCATCGGCAGCGACCGCGAAGACCTGATTAAAGCGTGGGAACGTGCCACACCTTCTTATAAGCAGCGCATGACCGCCATCCAAACCCTGCGTGAGTCTGGTATCTGGGTAGTTCCGACGCTTAGTCCATTTGGCCTGTGGAACGATTTAGCTGGTACGCTCGAACAATTCAAAGCGTGGGAGATTCCTTACATCACAACCTTGTTCTTCAAAAAAGCCACCGATTCGGCCAACACCCCTTCTCAGTTCTTGCTATATTTGGAACACGAATATCCGATGCTGATTGACCCACAATAGCAAAATCGACAACTCTCCGCCATGCGCGAAATCTACGGCAATAGCATTTTGCTCTATAAAGCCGGTTTCGCCTCCCTCACCGCACCCCATAAAACCTTCGAAAACGCGCCGATATAAGAAGTTTGGCGAAGTTGGCGGCGACAATTCTTTTTATCAAAATTGCCAACTTCGCCAACCCTAATATCATGGATAGGATTAATCTCTACTCAATCGCGAGCTAATCATGACCAATATTTTTCAAGGTAAGTTGGTTCGTTTACGTGCCGGAGAACCCTCTGAAGGCATAATTTTTCGGAACTCGGATCGTGAAGAAACCGAAAGCGCACGCTTTCTATACGAAATTCCGTTCCCGCAACCGCGACTTGATAAACGGGTTTCACCAGCCGAAACGAAGCCGTCTCAGGGCGATAACTTTCCATTTACCATCGAAACATTAGATGGTCAGGTAGCCGGTGCTATTCACGTCCACGACAGTAATCCGCGCTGTGGCACCTTCAGTTATGGCCTCGCGATTTTGCCCGATCATCGCCGTAAAGGTTATGCTCACGAGGCGATTTGGCTCACAGTCCGTTATTATTTTTATGAGAAGCGCTACCAAAAATGCACGGCTGAGGTTTACAGCTTTAATGAAGCCTCAGCCCGTTTGCATGAAGGCTTAGGCTTTACGCTAGAGGGTAGACTCCGCCGGATGGTTTATACGAACGGGGTATTCCATGACTCATTATTTTATGGCATAACTGTTGAAGAATTTCAAGCTAAAAATCCACAATAAGACTATGACTGACCCACAACTACTCGACTTCGACTCACTCTGGAATTACGACGATCCCGCCGCCACCGAAACACAATTTCGCCAATTGCTATCGGCTGCCGAATCCAAGCAAGATTTATCCTACAAAGTTCAACTGCTCACTCAAATTGCGCGGTCACAGGGTTTGCAATGCCAGTTCGACGCGGCTCACCAAACCCTCGATCAAGCTGAACAGTTATTGACTGATGATCTCCAAACGGCGCGTGTCCGTTACCTACTTGAACGTGGGCGCGTGTTTAATTCATCAGGCAATCCTGATCAAGCTCGCCCGTTGTTCCAACAAGCGTGGGAACTCGGCCAAGCTGCTCACGAAGATTTTTACGCTGTGGATGCTGCTCATATGCTGGCTATCGTCGCCCCACCGGATCAGCAAATGGATTGGAATCTCAAAGCATTGGCTCTAGCCGAAGCCAGTGATCAACCGCGTGCCCGCAAATGGCTTGGTTCGCTCTACAACAACATCGGCTGGACATATCACGATGCCGGTCAATATGACGAAGCCTTGGACGTTTTCGAGAAAGCCCTTCGCTACCGTGAAGAACAGGGTGAACCCACCAGCATCCGTGTCGCCAAGTGGTGCATCACCCGTACCCTGCGTTCATTGGGTCGGACACAAGAAGCCCTCGATCAACAGTTAGCCCTCCTCGCCGAACATCACGCCGCCGGAACCAGTGATGGCTATGTCAGTGAAGAAATCGGCGAATGCTTATTGGCTTTAGGTCGCACCCACGACTCTCATTCCTATTTTGCCAATGCTTATACCGAACTCTCTAAGGATGCGTGGCTGGTCGCCAACCAATCCGCCCGTTTGGAGCGCCTCAAATCACTCGGATAATGTGGCAATAAACGGATATTTTATTATTCAAGTTTCATTATAAAATCCACATATCTATAGGCTTAGGAGTGGTTCCATTCGTGCCGCATAAAGTGGTGCTTATCATAAACCACGAACTGGCCTATAGTAAGCTGACAGACGCGGTATTTGATCTTTCGTGAGACAAAGTTTTAAGGGGATAGTGTGACCAAACAACGGGCATGGATTGGCTTTTGGATATTAGCACTAATATGGGGATCGTCTTTTCTTTTTATCCGCATTGGAGTCGAGCAACTCACCACCTTTCAAGTGGTCTTTATTCGGACATTGATCGCTGCCATCGGCTTGAACATCGTGGCTTATGCACGCGGTAAACATCTTCCTACCGATTGGAAAGGTATCCGCGATTTGTTGATCTTGGGCATCGTCAACACGGTGTTCCCTTTTGTGCTGATTACATGGGGCGAGAAAAGTATTGAAAGTAGTTTAGCCGCCATTTTGCAGGGCACAGCAGCCTTATTTACGATGGTCGTCGCGCACTTCGTTTTCCTAGACGAGCGCATGACAACCCGCAAAATTGTAGGCCTCATCATCGGCTTTTTAGGCGTGATCATCCTTGCCAGCCGCAGCACCGATGGCGAGGTCATTCCTGCCGATGCCACACTGCATCTATTGGGCCAGCTCGCGATTGTCGCTGCCTCCTTCTGCTATGCCTTGGGTGGAACCTACAGCCGCAAAGCCATTCAAAACCATATTGAACCCATTATCGCCGCAGCCGGAGCCATGACCGTCACAGCCATTATTTCTGGCATATTGACCTATGTTGCCCCATTACTTGGTGGGCCTTCACCCACGCCACTCGGTACACTCACGCCCCGTGTCATCGGTGCGATGTTAGCTTTAGGTTTGGTCAATACCTTTATCGCGTATATCATTTTCTACGCGCTGATTCCGGTACTCGGTGCCGCCCGTACATCACTGGTGACTTATGTGATTCCGGCAGTTGGTTTGATTTTAGGCGCGATTTTCCTCGGTGAAGCGGTGGATATTCGCTTGCTGATTGGCGCAGCCATGATTATGGGCAGCATCGGTATCGTCAATCTAAAGTTTGGAAATATCTTCCGACGCACACCCGCACCACAGCCACAGGTGGTCAACGATGGCACAACTTGAACCCGAATTACGCGTCATCTCCCCTGACGAAGCACCAGCCGTCGTCACACTAATGCGGAAAATCGGTTGGATGTACGCGGTGGAACAAACACAGCATAATATCACCTTGGGTGGACAGGGCAGCTTTTGCCTCGCTTTTGATAAAGAGATTGTTGCAACGGCCCTCGCCCTTAAATACAGTTCACGACTGGCTTGGGTAGGCATGGTGATAAGCGATCCCGCTTACCAACGACGCGGATTTGCCCGTCGGCTCATGAACCATGTGATGGGTTATCTAAGCGACGTAGAGAGTGTCATGCTGGATGCTTCCACACTTGGTTTCCCACTTTATGACAGTATGGGTTACCAATCACTCTATAAAATTTATGTCTATAGTGGCGCTGCTAATCACTTTACCCCTGCCGACAACATCCGCCCGATGACGGTTGCAGATTTACCCACTGTCATTGATATGGATTCGCTCATTATGGGTCTAGCTCGTCCGCAGGTGATTACTTGGCTATTTGAAGTCGGAGAGGGTTATGTTGTAACCGATTCTGGCAAAATTACCGGTTATATGTTTACCAGAACTCAAGTAGCCGCGCTGCGCATGGTCGCATGGAACGCTGCCAATCAGTTTGCTGCGGAATCATTGCTTGAGTTCGCCAGCACATTAGCGGCTCAAGCGGGTTTGGCATTAGAAACGCTCACGCCAGAACCCAGCCAAGCTGCGCGAGAAATTGCCGAGCGACATGGCCTTACAATTGAGCGAGCCCTCACACGGATGGTTTATGGCAAGCAGCCACCCGGCCATATGAGCGAACAATATGGCATTATCGCCTTTATGACCGGTTAACATCGGCTCAAATTAAACAGAATAAACAAAAAAGGCATCCAAAAATGCCTTGTTATAAAAAAGTGTTTATGAAATAGTAAACAGAGAAGGGGGAGTAGAAACGAAAGAAGAAGGAAAGGAGGAGTGAAGGGGGTTGGCAGCGGCATACTCTCCCACCACGTTACCATGGCAGTACCATCTGCGCTCGTGAGCTTAACGACCGGGTTCGGAATGGG
>JACDGI010000305.1 GCA_013821665.1 Anaerolineae bacterium | reverse complement strand
CATTTATCCTGAAGACCCAACTGATCCCCAAAGCGGACAACCTACCGGCGACCGGATTTACCATGTGCAGTTGGCTGTAACCGTCACCATCCGTGACATCAGCAAAGTCGGTGCCGTCATTCAGGCTGGTTTGGGTGCAGGTGCCAACGACCTGAACAGCTTGAGCTTCGGTATCGCTGACTCCAAATCGTTGGAAGCCAGCGCCCGTAAAGCTGCCGTCGCCGATGCTCTTGATCGCGCCAAGCAATTGGCCGAAGCTGCTGGTGTCACCCTTGGCACACCCCTCAGCATCAGCGAATCGATTGGCAGCGTTCCTGTTCCGATGTTCAACCGCGCTAATGATATGGTGGCTGCTGCCGCCCCACCGCAGATTAACGCCGGACAGCTCAGCGTTAGCATCACAGTCAACATCACCTATAGTATCGGTGGCTAATCATCCATAATAGGAATGTTTGTAGGGGCTTGCCGACGGCAAACCCCTACACATTCTTCTTAGTGTTTAGCGCCTCGCCGCGATGACTTTCATCGCCACACCGCCCATGTTGTGAATATGCTTGAAGCCCTTTTGACGCATGACGGCCTGTGATTGGTTAATCATCGGCAGCATGTCATACAACAAAATCACGCCGTCCGGTTTCAATACCCGTACCATCTCCTGTAAAGCCCGTTCACGGTCTGCGTTACTTCCCATATGATGCAGCGCCAAACTCGACATCACCACATCGAACGTCCCGGCTTCAAATGGCATCCGGCGTGCGTCAACATTCTGCACATCTACCTTATCGCTCACGCCCTCAAGCTGCGCATTTCGCCACGCGGTTTGATCTTTTTGTCCACCTGACGTTTCTTGCCACAGGTCAATCCCGATGGCTTTGCCGGTCGTTAGATGTTTTGCCGCTTCCAGCATCAAAAAGCCGTTGCCGCAGCCCACATCCAACACCTGTTCATCACCGCGCCACGCAGCCGTATCCATCATTTTGCGCCGCGCATTCAGCCGTGCGCCTTGGTTCGTCACCATCCACAGCAGGATTCCGACTAAACCCGCCGTGACTCCCACTACCAGAAAGATCACCGCTATAAGTCGTTGTGCTTCCGACAGCACCATCCACATCACAACCCCGATAACGCCGCTGGCAAATCCGGCCAGCAACAGATGTTGAAGGTGGTCGGGTATTTCCAACTTATAGTTGGGCGTGGGCTGGTCAATGGTCATATTTTGTTGGCTCATGTTGTTTTCCTCGATGTCGTCACTAGGTTGCGATTGAGCATGGGGAGAGCGAGAACCAAACTCACAATGATGGTGATGCCCACCGTGAGCAAAGATCCCACTAAATCCGGTTTGACGGTCATGAGAAAGACCACACCCAGTCCCATGATGATCCGCGCTTGTATACCAATCCACAGCAGCGGATGACGAAGTGCTTCTTGAAGTTTAGGCGACAACGCGCCTTTTTCGGTGGTCACCGCCTGTCGAATAACCTTCAAACGTGGCGTGCTGATGCGACCCATCACCACCATCATGAGCACGATAGCCACAAACGCGACAATCAACCACGCCACACCGCCCCATACTGTCGCCATCATATAGATGCCCGCCAGCAGCAGCACAACCATCGAGATCATCGCCACCCGCCCCAAACTGCCGGAAGCCTCCAACCAATTTCGTACTTGTTCGGCGGTGGTTGCGCGTTTGAGCTGCATGACGGTTATCCATTCCAACCCTAACGCGGCGAAAAACCCCAATGCTCCGACAATATGCAAGAACAAAGCAATCGAATAGGCGCTCATCTTAAACTCCTCTGCCAATAGGCAATATGAATACTGCGTTCGTTCGACACGACGTAATCTCCTTATATAAACTTTTGCTTTATAGGTCTGTCCGCCAAAGATTTTAGCGAATCCGTAGCATCAAAATATTGGCTAAGAGACATCGCTCACAGTCTGGGATGGTGACGACACAGGAACGCCCGCGCAGCAGCTTGAGCCTGTGCTGCATGGGGACTCAACCAGAATCCCAGATGTGAACCTTCCTCGATCCAAAAGCGTTCCGCGCCGGGGATATGTTCGTAGGCGTTTACCCCATCATAGAACTTGACATCCGAGTCATGTGTACCATGCACGATGAGGGTCGGGCACTGCACCTGTTCAAGCGGCAACTGGCTTAGTTGGTGGAACAGAACCATATCATTGTCGTTGCCCGGTTTGCGAGGATTGTAGGGATTCATGGTGTCCATCAGGGCATGTGCAAAAGCCAGAGCCGTAGGCGAGTGCAAGGTAAAGTCAACATGCGATTGGGTCTGCTGTTTCGTGTAGTAGCCCGTACCCTGTAACATCTCCTGTAACAGCCATGCCGGTTTCTTGCGGGAAACCCATTTCACAAACTTTTGTCCGTAGTGACTCATGAAAATGGCTTGGGTAACAGGACCGGCTGTTTCAGGCATATTGTAATGACCACTCACACTGTCGATTGCTACTAACGCCCAGACCCTATCTGGATGGCACATAGCAAATTGGTATCCCGGTGGCCCTCCGGCTGAAAGCATAACCACTGCTGCCTTCTCTATGTCCAGTGCGTCCAGAAGCGCCGCGAACAGATCTGCCTGTTCCTTGAAGGTGTGCCCACTAGAAAGCGGTGTGCCGAGATAACCCGGACGTGACGGTGATAGCAGACGATATTGTGCAGGGTCTAACCAACCGAGCATAAGCCGCGCCTGATCCACCCCGCCAATACCTCCGTGACTGGCAAGCACTACTGGTCCTTCGCCTTCCGTCAGGTCGAACTCCACCTTGCCCAACGTTGTTTCAATCACCTGTGGGTAAATCGTAACCCCGGGTAAAATGGTTCTTGATGCATACATCTCGACCTCCATGATAAAGACAACTTCAATCCAGCGCCCGTGCTGGTAATAAATTGGCGATTGTCAGGTGTTGAAGTTAGCGTACGGGTTCAACCGGAAACTGAATTTCGATGATGCCATCGCTGCCATCCGGTAATTGCGGGAAATTGAGTAGAACTTCGCGTGGTGCATCCAAAAAGCGGTAGTGGTTTACCTCTGCCCATGTGCCGATAGCGCTGTAGCCCACGTGCATATTTTCGAGCGAACCTTTGATGACGAAGGTTGCCATCGTTTGTACGGCGGGAAGTTCCCGAAAACGTAGTTGCAGATCATCCGTCAGCGGCACAGGCAGGTGTGATTGCGCATCGACCATCCGGCAAATTTCAACGTCACTATCACGCTCAAAAAATCCGCCGGTATGCCACAGGACGATAAATAAGCCGTAGCCCGTTTTCTGCGGCAGTGCCTTCATGATTTGCCCGTAGATCATCATCCCCACACTAAAGTCTTCAATGATTGTCCGCACGCTCAATACTGGCTGCGTGGGGATTTGCTTGACTACCACATCTAGCGTGCGATGGGCTTCCGCATTACGGATCGACTGCAAACGCGATTCGATGTTGCGGATGCGTTGCAGTTCGCCCTGTAGCTGCTGTTCAATCTCGGCTTTCTTGAGCAGTAACATCCCTTGAATTTCATCGGTCGAGACTTTGTTATCCAAAATCACCTGGATTTGCTCCAAGGACAATCCCAGATCCTTCAAGGCAAGGATACGGTTCAACTGCGGCAACTGCTCAGCGCTGTAATAGCGGTAGCCTGTGAAGCGATCCGTATGCAAGGGCTTCAACAAACCAATTTCATCGTAGTAACGCAGCAGCCGCTTCGAAACCTGTGCCACCTGTGAAAATTCGCCGACGGTAAACATGCTTTGCTGACCTCCTCACTGATGGGGCTATCCTAAACGTTACCGTTACGTGAACCTCAAGCGCTTCTCATCATGTGTTCATTTTTGCTTAAAATGAGGGATAAGGATAAGGTATTGAAAGGGCGGATGAGGCAGGCCTCATCCCTACCATAATCTTTCTTATTTTAGGTGCGGATAGTTTGATCATTATCCTTCCATCGCTAATTCGGCCAGCAGCGGCAGATGATCAGAACCTGTTTTTTCACCCTGCCATGCATGAATGGTACGCAAACCGTCGCTGTGCCAGATGTAATCGATGCGGATGAGCGGCGGCAGCCACGCCGGTAAATTTCTGGCTTTTGCCACCGGCCAACTACCGCCTAAACCTTGCCCACCTTCGGCAAAGGAATCGTGCAGTGCTGCGGCCAGCTTGTTATAGGTCACCGTCGAATCGCTGGTGTTGAAATCACCCGACACAATAAAGGGATAAGGCTCGTTTTTGAGATAGGCCAGCAGATTGTCAATTTGCTGATTACGCGCCGTATCGTCAAAGCCTTGTGCCACCTGTATATAAAAGGCTAATCCCTTTGCGGTGATCGCGTCATCATCGACAGGCCATGCTAAATGGACGGTATAAACCGAGATCAATTTTCCATCCACATTAATCACCACACGGCGCGGTTCTGGAAAATCCGGTAAGCCCAGATCAATAAATTCCGTACTCACAATGGGATAACGTGACAAGGTGAAATTATCGCCCGGTCGGGTGGTGTCGTGCTGAACCGCTTGATAGGGATAAAGATCGGTCAACTGAGACAGGCGATTCTCTGCAAAAGTTGTTGTGACTTCCTCAATACACAAAATATCGGCATCCGAATTACGAAGCTGCGTTTCGAGTAAATCAGGAAGCGAGTTACTCACCCAAGTATTGGCCGTAAACACACGAATTGTTTTGTCATCGCTGGCCGCCACAATCGGCTTGGGGATAAAACGCGGGCCAATCCACAGGATGAGTACAACAATCAGCGGCAGTAATCTTAGAAAGGCAATCCGGCTGCGAGCAAGTAAGGCCAAGATGATCAAGATGGGCAGCGGTAGAAATAGAAAATATGCAAAACTGTTGACCAAGGATAATTTTGGATTGCCGTCGCCCACAAGCAACCGCAGCCCACCGTACAAGGCCATCAGCAGCAGATAAGCCAAACACAGGCTGTTGATGATGCGCTTATAAATCGGTGGTTGTGGCTGAATAACTTCGGTCATCCTGACTCCTCTTTGCGAGACTGCGGGGTGTGTCCTATAATCGCTTTTCGCTCATAATGGCTTCATTATAGCTGCGTCTTTGCGCTCGATTAGAATTTCCTCTCCAAGAACGGATCATGGATTATGTCGCTCATCACATCATTGTCTGCCATCGAAATACTGGATAGTCGCGGTCGTCCGACGGTCAAAGCCTATTGTACGCTGGCGAGCGGCGCACGAGCTGAGGCTGCTGTGCCTTCCGGCGCATCAACCGGAACAGCGGAAGCGCTCGAACTGCGCGATGGTGATCCACAGCGTTATCATGGGCTTGGCTGCCGTAAGGCGGTTGAGAATGTGAAAACGGTGATCCGTGACGCGCTGGTTGGTAAAGACTTTGACACGCAAGCCGCGCTCGATACAGCATTGATCGAACTGGATGGCACACCTAATAAAGCAAAGTTGGGGGCGAATGCGATTCTCGCGGTCTCGTTGGCCTTTGCCCGCGCTCAAGCCAATGAAAAAGGCATTCCCCTCTATCAGCATTTCGCTGCCATGAATAACAACGCCATGCCCCTGCTGCCACATCTGACGGTCAACCTGTTCAGCGGCGGCAAACATGCCGGTGGACAAGTCCCGATCCAAGATGTGCTGCTTGTGCCTCACAGCCGTTCGGTCGATGATGCCCTCGCCACCACTTACAATGTTTATCAAGCGGCGGTCAAGCTCATCAGCGAGAAATATGGTATGCGTCCGCTCAAGGCTGATGAAGGTGGACTCGCGCCGCCGTTCCCAAATGTCGAAGCCATGCTATCGGATGCGGTGGAAGCCATCAAACGCGCCGGTTATACGCCCGGTCAAGAAGTCTCGCTGGCGGTCGATGTGGCTTCCAGCCAATTCTATTCGGATGGTCGCTACCACATCAACAACCAAGCGCTGGATAGTTCAGGTATGGTCAATCTATTGTTGGATTGGATCGCCCGTTTCCCGATTATCAGTGTCGAAGACGGACTCGCCGAGGAAGATTGGGGAGGTTGGGGAAAATTTTATCGGGCCGCGTATGACAAAGTGATGATTATCGGTGATGATTTGTTGTGTACCAACCCAAGGCGCATCCGTATCGCGATTGATTATCATGCTGCCAACAGCCTCTTACTCAAGGTCAACCAAATTGGCACACTGACCGAAGCCTTAGAGTCGTATCAACTGGCGCGTGATGCGGGATGGCAGGTCGTGGTCAGCGCGAGGAGTGGTGAAACCGAGGATAGCTGGCTGGCGGATTTGGCTACGGGTTGGGCCGGTGACTATATCAAGGTCGGCTCGATTATGCAGTCGGAACGGCTGGCGAAATACAATCGATTGTTAGAGATTGAGACGGTGGATGGCCTGACCATACACACTTATGACAGTATGCCTATTGAAGATTTGCATGTGAGTGCTGACAGTGTTGCTGCTCTTAAAAGTTATGGCATTTCAACTGTAGGAGAGATAGTCGAGCTTTTAGAGCAAAATTTGAGAGGCAATTTTGCTATGGATGGGATAGGGCGTGGGATATTAGACCATCTTGACGTGATTCTCGTCCAACTCAAGGGAAAAGGCATTTGGCCGGAAAATCCGTGAAATGAATCCAAGCTAAAAAAAGATGAGACTTATAGAATACGAGCCTTTAAAGTTCCTCTAGACACCAAGATTAATACAGCGTGTTTTTAGAGCAAGAAAAGCGTATACACATATGCTCTTTTTGGGTGGAGGGCAGTGATTAGCCCGCGCGGAAGAGGACGCTTATTGACATCGTAGTGGGCCGATAGGTAACATAGTCATTTGCTAATTGATAGCATCATATATATTCAGAAAGTCCGCTGTTCATGTCGAAACGTGTTAGTTGGCTGCCAATCATCGCTGTACTGCTCCTAGTGGCTTGGCTAGGGATACGCAGCCTGAACACAAATGCCATCTGGTACGATGAGTGGTCGTCAATCTATACTGCCGTCGGTTCTTATACCGGGCCGTTTTCATGGGCCACTTTCATTGCGCGCAAAACACTCGAACCGTGGCAGCCTCCCCTTCACGCACTAGTATTAGCCTTTTGGGGTAATTCAGTCGGTTGGACAGCTTTTGCACTGCGTTCGTTACCGCTTTTCTGGGGGATGCTCACCGTAGCATGGACATATCGCCTTGGCTATGACCTCACTCGAAAATCGGCGGCTTCACTCAAGCCTTCATTGGTAGGATTAAGTGCAGCAATAGCTGTTGGCGCTTCTGCTTTTTTTATCTATTACCTGCACGAACTCCGCGTCTATACCTTCTATGCCATGTTCGCTGCCTTCGCCCTCTGGTCGTATTGGCGCATGATTACAACGCAGCAGACTTGGCGGACACGGATCATATTTTTATTGGCGATTACCGGTTTACTGTACAGCCATTATTTTGGCCTCTTAGGTCTTGGTTCCTTGGGGTTATATCATCTTATTTTTCCGCGTAAAGACCGAAATTGGCGCTGGACATTAGGGCTGATGCTCGTCGCCGGAGTCTTATTTCTGCCTTGGTTTTATGTTGCCCTTCACCCTTTGCCCAATGCACAAATTGGCGGCGATCCAATTCTGTTTGCATCCGCACTAGATGTCGGGCAGATTATTTCCCGACTATTATTCATGTTTAGCAACGGCAACATTGTCCTACTCGGCATCTTGCTTTACTTCGCGGTACAGTCACGCTCAAAGGCAGTTTGGTTACTGCTTTTCTGGTTAGTGGTTACAGTCGCTGTAGCTGTCTTAGGTAATATCTGGCTAAAAATTATCTCCGAAATGCGCTATCTGATTATGGTTTGGCCTGTCTTAGCCGTATTGGTAGGATTTGGAGTCGCACAGCTCGCCAAACAAAAAGTCACGCCCTACATTATTCTGGCGATATGGGGGGCGGTAGGCATCTGGACGGTTATCAATGCCTCACCTTTAATGGTCGCATTCCATAGCCCCGATAGCGACACTTTCAATAATTCATATGCAAATGCGTTTCGCGTATTACCGTGGCAAACCCTGCGCGAGGTCATACAAGCTCATGTTCAAGCGGGTGATGCTTTAGCCTACCATCGTCCCGACGCAGTTTGGGCTATCGAGGGAGTCTTTGACTACTATTTTTACGACATTCCAATCCGGCGAACCATACTGGAAAGTTTATCGGGCACGGATAAGGACAACGAGTATTTGACCAGTACACTGCAATTTATGAGCAATGCACCACGCGTCTGGTTGGCTGTTGATAAAACTCTCCCTGCTAACTTTCGTCTGGGAACCTTCAAGGAGGCTTTATCACAGGATTACGTTTCCTGCGGCAATATGTTTGATCTGCCCAATATGCAGCTTGATCTTTATGCCCGTATTCCTGATAGCAACACATCAGCCATTGGACAGTTTGGTGATGGCGTTCAAGGCTATTTGCTGGAATCACTGCCGCAATCAGTCAGCCAACCCGTGAGAGTTCTACTGGGTTGGAAGGTTGCGTCCACTGTAGCGCCCAATACTTATTCCTTCGCATTACATATCGAAAATGCCAGTGGTCAACTGGTCAATCAGGTTGATGAAGGGCTTCCGGGCCGCGGTTATAACTGTCAATGGGTACAGTTCCCTTCGGGTGAACTTCCAGCGGGGGAGTATCGCGTTTTGGCGACTGTCTATAACTGGTCAACGGGAGATCGGCTGCCGGGAAAATCGCCAGCACAGCCCGAACCACAGGATCGGTTACTTGTTGGCACTTTCCAAGTACACTAATCCAACTAATGGTTGGACATGGATAATATCTTGTGATTATCCCGCGCGGAAGAGGACGTTGGTTTTGCCGAAGATGACCAGATCACCATCACGTAGGACATGGCCTTTTTCGTTGACGACCACATCGTTGACCATCGTGCCGTTGGAGCTGTTCAAGTCGTAGACCATCCAATTGTTATTGATGCGTTCGAGGCGGGCGTGTGGGCGCGAAACCGATGGATCTTGCAGACCAATTTCCCAATCGGCTTTGTTGGTGGCACGCCCTACCGTCACTTTGGAAAGCAGCAGTGGAATCGTTTGGCCTTCCTGCGGGCCGCTGGTGATAATCAACTTGCCCTGTCCGGTGC